>JANXSD010000121.1 GCA_025352785.1 Bacteroidota bacterium | reverse complement strand
AGAATGATCCAACGGTTATTACATTTAAAGAATTATATATTTCTTCATCACAAGAACGATCTTCAATATTAAAAGTTAAATCTCGATATACTTCATCAATAATTACCCAAATATCCCTTTCATTACAGATTTCAACCACTTCTTTAATAAAGTTATTAGAAAATATTTTGCCAGATGGATTATTTGGATTATTAAGAATTAAAACTCGCGGGGAATTATTTTCTATGATTTTATGTAACGTCTCAATTGAAAAAATCAATTCTCCATCGTCAGTTACCTCAGGACACCAACTAATATTTAATAAATTATTTATGCTGCAGATTGAAGGATAACTTAACCAATAAGGTTCCATCAATATAACAGTATCATTTAAATTACATATTGTTGATAGTGCTAATGATATTCCCCATTTTGCGCCATTAACCAACAGGAAATTATTAAAAGATAATTGTTGACTAGATGGATATAAAATTGAATATATATTTCTTCTTGCTTTCAATGTTCCCAAAGAAGGAGTGTAAGGATATTTATTAGATTTTATAAAATGTTTCATTAACTCAGCAATACAATCTGGAGCTTGTAAATCAGAAACACCTATTCCAAGATTTACTGAATTCTTGCTATTTTCATCTAAACCCGCCTTCATTGAAGCAGAAGGATTAATTGTAACCAATTTTTTTGAATAACGCATTTTATACAACCTTTACCTGAAGTAGTGAATTTACTTTAATCATTAAACTATTTAATATTTCGATGGTTTCAGCAGTAATAATAATGAAGCCTTGGCGACTTCTATCATCTAAGGCAAAATTAATTGTATCACCTACTTTAAAATCTAATTGCAGCTTAATGACATTTTCCATTTTTCCAATATCATCCATCCCACTTATTTCGCTAACGATTCCATTGGGAAATTCAAAAAAATGTAATATTGCAGCTCTATTAAGATTTTCAATTTCATTTAAATTTGTTTCAAGACCATTTAGGTTCTTATATAACTCTTCATAGGCATCGAATCCACTTACCCACTTGATGATATTAGAGGATATTAGAGTACCTCCACCACGACAAGCAATTTCAACTAAATAAACTTCATCGTCATATTCATTGTAAATATATTCGGCATGTGTGATGCCAAATTTCAATTTTGAATTAGTAACAAAATGATTGTTGTACTCTCTAATCTTATTATTGATTCTATCGGAAAGAGCTGAAGGGTAAATTAAATCAGAAGCTATTCCGGTTCTAAAATGCTTCTTGCATGAAAGTGCTAAAGTGGTGTGTATATTGTTTGAACAAAAACCCTCTGCTGTAAGTTCAACACCTTCAATAAATTGTTCACAAATAACGAAATTTAATTGCGTAGCTAAAAAACAATTAGCCAAAAGTTCACTTGCACTATCAATGTTATCAACTGAAATTTTAAATATACCTCTGCTAGATTGAGAGTCAGCTGGCTTTAGCATTATAGGCCTCTTAAAATTAATCTCAAAAAAATTAATTAAATCATTTATGTTAAAACATTTTTTGAAAGAAGGGACTGGTACACCAATTTTAAAAGCAAATTCACGCATCGAGAATTTATTAGTAAATAATATGGCTATTTCAGGTAGTATACCTGGTAATTTTAGTGCAGCATTAATTTCCGCAAGTGACTTAATTGCAATATCAGATTGATCCGAAATAGCATAATCAATTGAGAATGGCAGCTGGAGGACTTCCTCCAAAATTTTTTTTGAGTCCTTTACATCTAACTTAATATGGTAATTAGATAATAAAACACCCGTTGAATCCGAATAAGGATCTACTACAATTACATATTCACCTTTTGCTTTAAAGAAATTAATTAATGGTACTTGCCAATTACCACCAGCTAAAACTAAAACATTTTTTTTTTTCATAGGAAACCAATATAATCTTCATAAATAGTGAATTCATCAATTATTTTGTCATTTTTATTTACAAAAATTGAGAATTCAAAAGGCATATAATCGTTTCGCAATACAACGCGTTTAGCATAATTGAAGGACAATTCCAATATCCAACTTGGATTAGCATGGTAAGTATAATCGTATTTAAAATCTACTTTATCGGAAAGAAAATTTGTTGCAAAACCTTTAATAGAATGAAGGTTAAAATAATCAAAACATTGAATAATAAATTCTTGATTATGGGTTAATTGATGATTAAAAACTCCAGAAGATAAAATATAATCGTATTTTTCATTTGATTCATTTTCGAAAATATTTATGCATTGTAAATCTGCATCCGGGAATATTTCTTTGCCTTTTTCTATAAAATTAGCGTTAATATCTACACCTTTATATTTGAAATTTTTTACATTTTTAGATTTTAAATATCCGAATAAATCACCGAATCCACACCCGAAATCCAAAATTGAAGCATTATTAAAATCCCATTGTGATAGTAAAATTTCAAAACGTAAATTTGCTCTGTTCTTTTCACCCCAACCTAGACTTTTAGAGGAGTATCCATGTTTTAAAAATCGTTCATTATACCGATCGATTGCTTCCTTAATTTCTCTTTTATTCATACATCAAAATTTATAATTTCATCAATTAAGTATTCTGGCCTTGAGCGAACTTGATCGTGAATTTCCGCAATGTATCTACCAATAATTCCAAGCACTAATAAGATACAACCTCCTATAAAAAAAATAGAAACGATTATAGAAGAATATCCTGTTACAGAAATATTAAGTACAAATTTCCGAAGAAGGAAATAAATTGCCATAATAAATGAAAAAAAGGAACATGTTATTCCTAAATAGATAGAGAATATTAATGGTTTATTGGAAAAGCTAACAATTCCTCTTGTAGATAATTGTATTAGTCGCTTTAAATTATAATTCGATTTGCCAAACCGTCGCTCACTATGTTCAGCATCTAAAAAATCATGATCAAAATTCATCCAATAGAATAGCCCACCAATGTATTTATTTACTTCTGTAAACTTGCGAAATGCATTTATAACCTTTGCATCCATAATGCGATAGGTTCCAATAGAGGGATCGGAATTCATTCCAGAGAAAAGGGAAAAAAAATAATTAAAGAGTAAAGAACTTTTCCTTTTTGCTAAGCTATCTTTTCTATTCATTCTTCTTACAAAAACTATAGATTTTTTGCTCTTAACTATTTTATTATATAATGATGGAATTATTTCAGGTTGGTCTTGTAAATCACCATCCATCATAATTGTAAATTCACCTGAAGAATGTTGCAAGCCTGCTGTTAAAGCTGCATGTTGACCAAAATTTCTAATAAATCTTATACCTTTAAAATTAGGATTTTCTGTCATTAATTCCTTAATCATACTCCACGAATTATCTTTACTTCTATCTTCCACAAAAATTATTTCGTAAGACATAGAAACTATAGACATACTTTTTTCAATTCTTTCAGTTAATTCTCGAATAGAATTAGCGGAGTTATAAACTGTAATTATAATTGACAATTTTGGATTTCCCATGGATTTCGTTGATGAATTTTATTAATTATCCAGCAGTTGAAAATGTCGATAATTCATTTAATTTATCTTTACTGATTAATCCATCTACAGACAGATATTTTTTCTGACAAACTATTTCAAATGTAGACATTTTATGAGCATCCATGCAGAAATACCAAACATCTTCCTGAAGTTCTATGAATTCTAACTTTTTTATTAAATCTTCAGTAAGAAATTCCTTTTCAATTAATATGACCCCTGAATCATCTGCAACAATTACTGCTCCTTGAAATGTACTATATAACATTTCTAACATTTCTTTCGGAGGCATAGTTTCATTTTTAGTATTAAAGCAACCGATAGGAGTAAATCCGGTACACCACATCGGATACTTTTCTTTAATCAAAGTATGTGCGTCTCTAAGAAGTCCATTTACAATTATTGCAGAAGCTCGTTTATAAAGTAAGATATACTTTGAAACTAAATCACCAAAAATTGCACGTTCTTCGCATTGAATTCCGTGAATATATACAATTCGGTCTTCGGAAATATTTTGTAATTGTTCGTGTACTTCCCAATTACTTTCATTCCATGCATAAACAAACTCCACAAATCCCACTTTATGAAGTCCAGGGATAATCGGCATAGGTCCCTTTACATGACCCTTTTTACCAAGGACATCAGCAACTTCTGTAGTGGAAATCCTATTTTCACGAATTATTTTTATAATTTTCTCTCTCACTTCCATATTATAATAATTTTAGTATTGTTCAACATTGTTGTAAAATTATAGAAAATATGAACAATTCTTAAATAGACGGCCGTATAATTTACTATTTTTGAAAATAAATAGTTTGATTAGTAATAACCAATCAAAATTATTTGAACTTTTGTGAATAGCACTAATTTCATTTATTAATTATAATGAACTTACATTTCTTTAAAAACTTGGAATAAACATTAAACTATCTTTTATGCAAGAAATTAAAATCCCCTTTAATAGACCGTTTATGATTGGAAGTGAACTGGGTTATATTTCAGAGGCTGTTGAATCTGGAAAGATTTCAGGAGACGGTTTATTTTCATCAAAGTGTCATCAATTTTTTCAGCAAATTTTAGGGTTTAAAAAAGTTCTACTTACAACATCCTGTACGGATGCATTAGAAATGTGCGCAATTTTGTTAGATATTAATCCTGGGGATGAAGTTATTGCTCCTAGTTATACATTTGTTTCTACTGTTAATGCTTTTATTTTGAGGGGTGCTAAAATCAAGTTCGTTGATTCGACAACCTTCAATCCCAATATGGATGTAAACCAAATTGAAACATTAATTACTTCCAAAACAAAAGTAATTCTTCCAGTACATTATGCAGGGATTTCATGTGATATGGGAAAGATAATGCAATTAGCGAATAAATATGGAATTGCTGTTGTAGAAGATGCAGCTCAGGCTATTTCATCTTTTTACAAAAATGAAAATGGAGATCTTTTTCCATTAGGCTCTCTTGGAAAACTTGCTGCTTTCTCATTTCATGAAACAAAAAATGTTATATCTGGTGAAGGTGGATTAATAGCCATCAATGACACTTCATTGTCACAGCGAGCTGAAATAATTCGAGAAAAAGGAACGAATAGATCAGCGTTTTTTCGTGGAGAAGTAGATAAGTATGGTTGGGTAGACATTGGTTCTTCCTTTTTACCTTCCGATTTAATTGCGGCCTTTTTATATGCCCAATTGGAAAAATTAGATGTAATTCAAAAGAGAAGAATGGACATTTGGAATCTATATGATCAACATTTAAAACCTTTATCAGAAAGAAACATTATTCAAACGCCTAATATTCCGGAGTATGCCATTCACAATGCTCACATGTATTATATAATTACTAAAAGTTTAGATGACCGAGATAACTTAATTTTTTATTTAAAAAAACGTGGTATCAATGCTGTTTTTCATTATCAATCCTTACATTCAAGTAATTATTTTAAAGACAAACATGATGGAAGAAATCTAAATTGGTCTGATCATTATTCAGAAAGACTACTACGATTGCCCTTCTTTTATACACTCAGTGATGCAAATGTAGAATTAGTAGCTAAAGCAATATTTGAATACTACATTTAAATAAAATAAAATACACTAAATGTTTAAATGTATTGTTATATTATTTTTTGTTTTCATAACCACTATCCATTAAAATAAAACAGTGATTATTAACCAATGTTTTTGGCATCGATTTCCTTTTGCCTTAAATGCCGAATGATAAACAAGGATGAGACATAAAATGGTAAGCAAGGAATTTTATATCTCACTAAACTACCAAAATTACTAGTAGAGATTCCAACAGCGAATCCGAAAAATATTGAAAATATTAAACAGAATGTGAGTAAATGATGTTTTAAGAAAAAGCGAAATATACCTAAAACGCGGACCATAAATAGGACACGAATTGTCAACAATAAAATGAGTAAATTTTCAATACCGGAGATTAGCATCACAATGTTGTTGGCTTCTAAAATAAATGGTCGAAAAAATGTTGCAGTAAGTGCCTGAGGCAATTTTCTTAACATGGAAGGGATGGTCGAATCGAAATATCCAATATCAAAAGAGTTTCCATGATAATATTCCATCTTCAAATCTTGTTGATTTACAACTGACTTTTGTAGAACTTTATCCAAAGAATATTCAGCTAACTGATTTTGCAGGAGTGATAGTAATATAAATCCAAATATTCCACCAAGCACTAGAAATACTGGGATGGTTGCTATTTTAGCAATCTCTCCTTTTACTTGAGTAATAATCTTATGAACGGACCAAAATATAATTCCCGGCATTATTCCCACAAAAATATATGGTTTAATTGCTAAAATCACCAAAGCTGAAATAATTGCGACTAAAAGATTACCAAATATTTTCTCCTTTTTGATAAATGCCATATAGTAACCATAAACTAAATAACCAATTCCGGCAAAGGTGAAAGTATCTTTTAATAATCCAGACCCCCAAAAGAAAACCGATGGAATAAAAAATATTGTTATTGCAAGCTCCTTTTGAATTTCCGGAAACTCGTTATTAAATACTTTAAATAATCGCCAAACTCCTAAGAACGAAAAAGCAGCTATTAAAAAATTGGTAGCGATAAAACTTCCAAATCCAAACAAAACAAAAATACAGGCTATTTTTACGACAAACCACGTTTCTGTATCTCGAATATATGCTGGGTATCCCGTCTCAGAATTAAATAAAAGAACATTTGTTGATTCATGGGCATGAAATAATATTCGTAAAAATCCTGGTGTATTGACAAAAAAAAGTTTTACTAAACATACGCCATCATTGTAATATTGTAAAGTATCTCCTCCAGGATAATATAAAGTGTAAACTAAACACAAACCAAGTGCGCCAAATAACTTAACTCCTAATCCTGGAAGAAAATATTTGAACATTGGATCAGTTTCCAATTTGCGTTTTGCATATATTCTTGCAAAGAAAACAATAATAAGCAACTCAATGGGGCCAAAAAGGAAATCCGCCATCGAATAAAATTGCATAAGTTTCTTTATTAGGTTACAAAAGTACTGAATATTAAAATCATAGAATACACTTTTAACAAACTCGTGTCTAAAATGAAAACGAGCTATATTTGAATTCTACATTGAAATTTAAGATATTCCTAAGTGAATTTTGCTAATCTCGATTTTAATAACTTTAAAAAAATAGATGATTCCATCATATCGCCTTAAGGAAATTGATTTTTTACGTGGACTTGCTGTAATCATGGTGCTTTTTCGACATTTCCCATTTACATATTATACCATAACAATGGGTTGGATTGGCGTCGACTTATTTTTTGTATTAAGTGGATTTCTTGTTTCAGGTTTATTGTTTTCAGAATACCAAAAATTTGGAAATATTAGGATTCGATTATTTCTGATACGAAGAGGGTTTAAAATTTATCCGCTTTTTTACATTTTTATACTGTCGACTGTAATTTGTGATTTACTCTCTGGCACTCAAATATCTAAGTCGAAATTACTCAGCGAACTTTTTTCTTACAAAATTATATGGGCAGGTTATGGAACCATACTTGGTCGCTTGCAGTTGAAGAACATTTTTACTTTATATTATCCTTTTTACTATATTTTCTAGTCAAATGTAAATTACTAGAAAGAAAAATGATATTCTACGGTATCTCGGTCATCATTCTATTTGGGTGTTTAATATCTAGGATTATCACCAACCATTATTTTCCAGAGAAAGAAAATTTCTTCGAAACACATCTTCGATTCGACTCACTATTTGCTGGTGTAATAATTTCTTACCTTATTTATTTTGATCAAGCATTTCTTTTGAAATTCGTAGGTAAGTTTAAGAAATTATTTATTCCTCTAATTCTGGTTCTAATTTCCTTTTCTCCTTTTATTGAACCTGAGCCTTCGTTTTTCATTAAAACTATAGGATTTACATTTCTATATATCGCTTTCGGATTATTATTGGCACTAATACTAACAACAGAAAATGCCGAAAATAAGATCTGCCGTGTCGTAACAAAACCGCTTTTTGAAGCAATTAGAAAAATAGGTTTCTACTCCTACTCCATTTACATTATTCATTTAGCCATAGCGATGTTAGTAAAGAGCTTGGAATACGAAGTTGATCTTAACACACCATTGTATTTTATCATCTACTTTTGTGGCAGCATCCTAGCAGGAATATTACTTTCAAAATTGATTGAATTACCCTTTCTAGACTTGAGAGATAAATATTTTCCGAAAAGGACTGATAACTTAATTTAACCCACAAAACAATTGATCCTTTTTTTATCCTACGACGGCATGACGGATCCATTGGGTCAGTCGCAAGTATTAACTTATTTGTTTGGATTATCAAATTCTGGCTATAAAATCCATATCATTAGTTTTGAAAAGCCAGAACGCTTTAAACAATTTGGGGCAACCATCGAAGAGCAATGTAACCTAAATGGAATAGTTTGGCACCCATTACCATATACTAAGAAACCACCAGTAATAAGTACGCTATATGATCTCATAAAACTTTATCGTACAGCAAAAAAAATAAATAGCGTATTTCATTTTAAATTATTCCATTGTAGAAGTCAATTAACGGCAATGATTGGGAGGAAGTTAGCAAAACAAAATAACTCAAAATTTATATTTGATATGCGAGGATTTTGGGTCGATGAACGAGTTGAAGGAAACATTTGGAAGCTCTCGAACCCTTTTTATAAAATTATTTATACCTACCTAAAGAAAAAAGAAAAGGAACTGTTTCTTACTGCAGATGCTATTGTATCGTTAACTAAAAAAGCATTACCATTAATTGAAAAAATACAAGGGAAAAAAATAAATCATCAATTAATAAAAGTAATCCCCTGTTGCGCTGACATTGATTTTTTTGATCCGAAAAGTATTTCTTTAGAAAATAAAATAGCATTACGCAAAGAATTACACATCCCAAAAGATGCTTTTATACTTACGTACTTGGGAGGGATTGGCACATGGTATTTATGCGCAGAAATGCTTGATTTTTTTAATCGTATTTTGATAAAGTTTCCTGACGCTCGTTTTCTTTTTATCACGCAAGAAGAGCCAGAGCTAATTTTAAAACTAGCTCGTGAGAGAAATATTCCTGAATCATTAATCATCATTAAAGCTGCCCAACGAAAAGATGTTCCTCCGTTATTAAGTGTTAGTGATGTCTCCGTATTTTTCATAAAACCTTCTTTTTCGAAACAAGCAAGCTCACCAACTAAGCAAGGTGAATTAATGAGCATGGGAATAACGTTGATATGTAATAAAGGCATTGGAGATACCGATCAAATCGTTCACGATACGAATACAGGTTTTGTGTGTTCCGACTTTACTAATGAATCATACGATCAAGCTATTGCATTTTTAAGTAAAAATAACAGTATTGAAAGGTGTGAAGAAATTCGTGATAATGCCAAAAAATATTTTTCGTTGAAAGAAGGAGTACAATCATACAACCAACTTTATAAATTACTTTTGAATCAAGAATGATGATAGGGTTCATTTTTCAGGATAGTCATTGCGCGATATAATTGCTCGACAAAAATCACTCTTACCATTTGGTGGGTAAATGTCATTGCTGATAATGCTATCGACTCATTAGATCTTTGGCGTAATGTTTCATGAAAGCCATAAGCTCCTCCCACAACAAAAATTAAGTCGCCAGAGATGCTTGTGAATTTTTTATTCATCCAAAAAGCGAATTTTTCGGAAGTGAAACTCTTACCTTTTTCGTCTAATAGGACTACATAATCAGCGGATTTTATTTGACTCAAGACCTTTTCGGCTTCAGCTAACTGAGCTTGTTCCTTACTTTTCCCTTTGGCTCCTGGAACATCCAATTCTTTATTTTCGAATGAAATATACCTATTTAGTCTCTCGGAATATAAATTAATCCCGGTTTTAAGCCAGGAATCTTCTGTGCGATATAGCTGTACAAACTTGACTTTCAAATTTTTATTTATTTTATATAGTGAATTGTTAATAATGTGCGAAGATAACACGCAAATTTTAGAGCAGAAGAGCTTATAATTGTTTAAAATTGAGAAAAGGAAATCTCTCCTCAAAACGAAAGTCTTGGCTTGATTTTTGAAAAAAATAAAGACTTCACTACAAACCATGAAAACCATCCTATTAGCACTTTCGTTCTTCGTATTAACGACGATTACGTCATTTGCTTCCCTTGACATCTTCGATGAGATAGGGAATTCAATTAGATCGGGTGATGCCCACACTATTTCTCTTTATTTTGGCAATACTGTTGATCTGACAATTGTTACCCAAGAGGAAGTTTACAGCAAAGTACAAGCTGAACAGATTTTAAGAGATTTTTTCAGTAAAAACACACCAAAAACATTTAATATAATTCACAAAGGAGAATCAAAAGAGGGAGCCAAATATGCGATAGGTAGTTTAGTCACAACCCAAGGAGTTACTTACCGTACTTATTTTTATGTGAAACAGCAAGGATCAACCGCAATAATTCAAGAATTAAGATTTATGAAAGAGTAGTATTGGGTTTAAAAATGAAATTTATTAACAAAGGATCTCCAAAATGAGATCCTTTTTTTTACCATTAACAAATTCTCTGAAGAATTAGCAACTTTGCAGCATTGATATGGAACTACGAGATTTTATTAAAGCAGCACTTAGCGAAGATCTAGGCAATGGAGATCATACCTCGCTAGCAACGATTCCCGCGAACAAAATAGGAAAAGCACGTTTACTTGTAAAGGATGAAGGAATTATTGCAGGTTTAGAACTTTCCCGACTACTATTTAATGAAATTGATCCCTCTTTGATTCAAGACATTTCATCAACAGATGGGAAGTCGGTGCATTATGGAGAATTACTTTTTACTGTTAGTGGTAGTGTTAGGAGCATCTTAATGGCTGAACGTTTAGTATTAAATTGTATGCAGCGAATGAGTGGAATTGCAACTACAACAAATAAATATGTGAAAGCAGTTGAAGAGTATGGAACAAAGATTCTCGATACACGCAAAACAACTCCATTAATGCGTTACTTAGAAAAGTGGGCAGTGAGGATTGGAGGTGGTCAAAATCATCGCTTTGGTTTATTCGATATGATATTAATAAAAGATAATCATGTTGATAGTGCAGGTGGAATTGAACAAGCATTACTAAGTGCAAAAAAATATTTAAATAAAAATAATTTATCATTACCAATAGAAATAGAAACAAGGAATATTGACGAAGTTCGACAAGCATTACATGCAGGAATTGCTGATCGCATTATGCTTGATAACTTCACTCCTTCCCTATTAAAAGATGCCATAGTTTTCATAAACAAAAAAGTTGCAACGGAAGCCTCTGGTGGAATTACAATTGATAACATTAAAGATTATGCTTGCACGGGAGTAGATTATATTTCTGTTGGTGCATTAACTCATTCAGTGAAAAGTCTGGATTTAAGTCTTAAAATATTTTAATAATTAATTGTGAGTAAGCTAAAAATTTTACTTTTTAATAATTGGCCAGTAAAACCATTAATAGATCTTTCGAAGAAACTTCGACTACCTGGTTTCGATGGTATTCCACTCTATTATGTCACGGATTTTTTTTCGCAACGATTAAACGAGGGTGACATTCAAACAAGAGCGCGATCGATGGCATTTAGTTTTTTTCTTGCACTATTCCCTGCAATAATTTTTATATTTACATTAATTCCATATATTCCAATTCAAGATTTTCAAGATCAGTTATTAAGTTTAATAAAATCCTTATTACCATCGAGCACCTATGATGCTGCTCAAACCACTATTGAAGATATAGTAAAACATCAACGAGGAGGATTATTGTCATTTGGTTTTTTATTCGCTCTTTACATTTCAGCGGATGGTATACTTGCTTTGATGAAATGGTTTAATACAAGTTATCATGGACAACAAAAGCGATCTGGTTGGAGAATGCGATTAATGTCGATTGGACTAACGATTACCCTTGCTTTTTTTGTGATTGTATCGATTGCATTAATCTTATCAAGTGAAATGGTATATCACTATTTATCGAAGCACCACATTCTGACTAATCATACGCATGTATTCATTCTGCAAAGTATCAAATGGTTAATACTTTTAGCACTTTGTTTTTCGGCAATTTCTATGCTTTATTATTTTGGTCCTTCAAAAGTAGATCAGCTACGTTTTATTTCTGCAGGATCCTCCTTAGCTACTTTATTGATCGTAGTAACATCACTTGCCTTTAATTTTTTTATCACACATTTTGCGCAATACAATAAAGTTTATGGTTCTATTGGAACCTTAATAATAATCCTTATCTGGCTTTACATAAATTCATTGGTACTATTAATTGGATATGAGTTAAACATATCAATTCAGAAAGCAAAGAAGCATAAAATTATTTCTCTTCCCATTGAACGGTAGTACCGTTTACTGTTTGAATTTCTTCCCAAACATTATTGGAATTTAATTTTTCAATTACATATCGGTCAACGCCAACATTCCAATCGAAATATCGTGTCCACTTCAAAATATTACTCAAATGGTTTTGTTGTATTTGAAGTAAAATTGATGAATTAATATTACTCGATGCAGTTGCGATATTGCAAACATTTTGAATTTCTACTTTATAATAATATTCTTGCTGACCCACTTCCACATCATAATCAGAAAATTCATGCATTAGCGCAGGAACAGAAGCTAGGAATTGGAAATGTTGTTTATCAGTTGATCTAAAGATATTATATCGTTCAACTAAGTTAGGATGTAACAATGGAGCTTTCCATTCGGTCAGTACGAAATGATTATCAACAACTGTACTTCTAATTACATCTACGTATTGATTGCTAATATCACTTGAGGGAGTTGCATTGGTTGTGTCACTCCACGAATTAAACATTGCATCATTACAGATTGCAACAGCACTAATTTTATAAGAATATTCCATCGGACACCACGTAGTAGTATCCACAAATTGATGTATGCTAGTATCAACAGATGCTATAAACTGATAAGGTCCTGCCAAATTATCTTGACGATAAATATCATATCTATTAAATTCGCAACCGTAATAAGGAGTCCAATTAAGATTCACTTTCATTGTGCTTGCTTGTGCATTCACATCCATGGTAGTGTGTTCTTTTAGAACAGCAACAGGTTCATGATATAAACAGTAATCGAATGCTGCTACTTTGTAAGTGTAAGTATTTGAAAGAGTAGACACCTTATTATCCTTAAAAACAGGAATATTATTAATGATAGCTACATTGTTTTGAAAAATTTGTGCGATACTATCATAAGTAGAGGTTACATTGTTGTAGCGATAAACAACATAATAATTCATATCGCGTAAATTGCATAAATGCCAATTCAATTCTACTTCATGATCGTTATTAACTGTAACGCGATATAAGCTTGTTGGTGGTGGTGGAATAGTATCGAAAACAGTTATTAAGTTAGGCCAAGCAAATGTTGAAGAACATCCTCCTTCATTGGTAACTATAAGACTTATTGAGTATACACCATCAGCGTTAAATATATAGCCAGGATTTTCCACATTTGATGTATCACCGTTACCAAAGTCCCAATGAAAGTTAGGATTATAAAGTTCTTCAGAAGTATTAATAAACTGAACATTTAATGGGCTACAACCTTGAGTAACATCTGATAAAAAACCTGCAATAGGTTGATTATTCACAACAATATTTTGTGCAAAAACAAAAGTATCGGCACACCCGAAATTATTTTTTGATATTAGTTGAATCGAATAACTTCCTCCTTGCAGATAAGTATAGGTGGGATTATTTCCATAAATTATATTTCCATCACCCATCATCCATATTGAACTATCAGCAATAGATCCTGAATTATCTAAATGAACAGTAAATGGTGTGCAACCAACGAGATCATTTGTTGTAAAATAGGCAGAAATTAAAGGTGAAACTAAAATTGGCTGCGGCAATGTATAGATTGTTGAACAACCTGTTGAATCCATAGTATATAATGATACAGTATAAATTCCTGAATCAGGATATATATGTATTGGATTAATTGAATTATCGATTGTACCGTCACCAAAATTCCAATTCCAACCAATGGCTCCACTTGATGAATCGGTAAAAGAAATTGAAAGTGGTGCGCAACCATAATAAGAAGAAACACTAAAAAATGGTATAGAGCCCTTAACGGAAATGTATTGTGATTTGATAATTGTATCTGAGCAGCCATATTGATTTAGTGCAATTAATTTTACTGTAAATAAACCAGGTTTAGTATAAATATGAGTTGGATTTTCTACATTGGATGTTCCTCCATCGCCAAAATCCCAAAGCCATTGATTAGTATTTAACGATGAATCACTAAACGATACTTGTAAGGGAATACAACCTGCGAGACTATCTGCAGAAAACAAAGCCTCAGTACTACTTACAATAATTAAGGAATCTTTAAAAAGTGTATCAGAACAACCACTCATTGCTTGTACAATTAATTGAACAGAAAAAATTCCATTATTAGAATAAGTATGCAAAGGATTTTGAAGGAGCGAAAAGCTACCATCTCCAAAAAACCATTTCCAACTTATTGCATTTAATGAGGAATCACTAAAAGAAACATCAACCGGATTACAATCATTCAATTTTGTGAAAGAGAAATCCGCTACTGTTAAATGTATACTAGGTTTTGAAATCGTTTTATTACAACCGTTAATATCTGTAACCAAAAGTGTTACAGGTGCAAAGGGTGCAGAGTTATAAACGTGTGTTGGATTTTGAAAATTTGAGGTATCACCATCACCAAAATCCCAATGCCACTTTACTGCATCGACACTTAAATCATTAAATGACACAGTAGCAGGTGCGCAAGAACTTGATAGAGTATAATTAAAATCACTAACCAATCGCGAATTGTAAATAGCATTTGGAAAGCTAAAGGTATTTTTGCAAACATTATTAAAAGCAGATAGCGTAATATTATAATATCCAGAATCACTATAATAATGCACTGGATTATTTAATGTAGAAGTAGTATTGTCACCAAAATCCCAAAGCCATGATGTACTTTGAGTTGAAAGATTTGTAAATTGAATAGAAATGATACTACAATTTGTAGCCGTTACTGCAAAAGTAAATCCTGCGAAGGGATTAAAAATTTCAATTTGATAGGCTAAAGGGAAATTCATTATGCATCCATTTATATCAATTACAGATAAATTAACTGCAAAATATCCACTGTCTTGATAAACATGAAACGGATTTTTCAGGTTTGAAATTCCACCATCGCCAAATGTCCAATAATAAGAGGTAAAGTTCATATTACCTACATCAAAATAAACACTATCACCAGCGCAAGCTCTTCGCTTACTGGATGAAATTGGTGAGATGGTATTTATCGCAAAGGATTTAGCGACAAACGCGCTACATTGATTTGAATCAATAGAATTTAAACTAACAACGTAACTAGCATTTGTATTTGGATAGGTTATAGAAGCCGTTGATGTATTTATGATTTGTCC
>JANXSD010000102.1 GCA_025352785.1 Bacteroidota bacterium | reverse complement strand
TCAATTGTCTTTTTGTCACTGTAAATTGGAATCGCTGACTTCTGCTCAAAATTGAACGGGCGAAGATCGTCTATTCCATTTACATGGTCTGAATCATCGTGTGTGTAAAAAACCCCCTCCAACCGTCGGTGTCCCATTCTGAGCATCTGTAAGCGAAGTTCGGGAGCCGTATCGACAAGCAGACCTGCGGTTAGCAGTCCTGGTTTGTCCTCAAAATCAATAAATACAGAGCTTCGATACCGTTTATCTTTGGGATTCTCCGAATGGCAGACAGCACAGGAACACCCCAAAAAAGGGACGCCGACCGATGTACCAGTGCCTAGGAAATTTAAAACCATCAAATGGGCCTGTAGAAAAATGGAACTTGTTTCATTTTTGGGCCCAAAACAACAAGGACAGTGATGGTACTTGCCACCTGGGTGTCTCCTATACAACGGTTGTCAGTTTTTGAATTATCCATGATATCTGCTTCTTTACCTCTTTCAAGCAAGCGGTTATTCAAATACTGCCCCTGTTGCTTGTCATGCTCCTTCGAGCATGAGGGCCTGAAAATGTCGCTGACGCTAATTTCACAACAGGCCCCCAAATACCTATAGAGGAAGTGCCAGTTTGGTTCTAGAGCTTTTCATTTTCTTTAATACTGCTAGTTTAAGCCCCCGTGGGCTTAAAGAAAATTTAAGGAAATTGACGATGGTAGATGACCAAGAACTTAAAGTTGTTGATAAGAGAAGCCAGACTTCGACTGGCTCTGCGCAGGTACCTACGGATTTTGCGGCCGACAGTAGACATTTACAGGGTGAAAAAAATGCCAGTTCGCCTGAGCCCAGTCAAGAATCAGGTCCGATGGACTTTGCTTCTTTTACCGTTGGCCTCGCCACTCAGGCAATGATGCTTCTTGGCGAAATTCCCGAGCCGCAGTCCGCAAAAGTGCTCCCGACGAATTTGGCCGGGGCACGCCAAACGATTGATATAATTTCTTTGCTCCAAGAAAAGACGAAAGGAAATCTAACTGCCGATGAAGACAAGCTAATTCAGGATGTAATAACTAGCCTCAGAGTCGAGTTTGTGAAAAAAGCAAAGAAATAAACTTACCAATTGGTCGTCTATCAACTCGGCAATGATATAAAAGTCTTGAAGTCAATTTAAAAATGAAAAATATATTTAAAATTTTATTCTCCAGTTCTGCGACGCTTCTAATTTTTGCACAATCGGCTTGGACAAAACCTCTTTGGATTGACGGAGAGGAGGGGCAAAAACCTCCTTTGGAAGTTAGCCTGCCAAGTTTCGCTCCAATGATTGAGAAACTTGGGCCATCAGTTGTAAATATTTCAATTGAAGGCAAAGAGCCTGCTCACGCAAATAACCAGATGTTCCAGCGTCCAGGCCCTGGAGGACAACAATCTCCTTTCGATTTCTTTTTCCAGCTTCCACAAGAGGGCCAAAGCCGCAGAATCCAGAGCTTAGGAAGTGGATTTGTAATTCACCCCGATGGATACATCGTGACGAATTACCACGTTGTAGAAAAGGCCGCGGAAATAAACGTTACTTTCAAAGATGATAAGAAAACCTACGACGCAAAAGTAATTGGAACTGACAAGAAAACAGATTTAAGTATTTGGAAAGAACATTTTCATTATTCTATGCCATTAATTTTTAGCTTACTTTTAAGTGGTTCGGCGGATTATATTGACGGCGCCTTAGTTAGTAGTCATTTTGGTTCTGATTCTTTTGCAATATTTAGATATGGAGCAAAAGAGCTACCAATATCATTATTATTGGCAAATTCATTGAGCCTTGCTTTTGTACCTAAACTTGCAAATAAATCGCAATTTGAGGAGGGATTGACACAATTAAAAAAGGAATCATTAAAGTTGATGCATCTACTTTTCCCAATATCCATTATTTTATTACTTAGTAGCCATTGGTTGTATCCACATTTTTTTAGATTTGAATTCATTAAAAGTGCAAGTATTTTTAATATTTACTTGGTATTAATCATTAGCAGAATGGTTTTTCCTCAAACAATAATAATGGCACTACAAGAGACAGGGATTATTTTTAAAATTGCTGTTATAGAGATTACAGTAAATGTAATTGCAAGTTATTTACTGATGCTTAAATTTGGAATGGCAGGAGTAGCTTGGGGAACAATAATAGCTTTTAGTGCAGAAAAATTAATTTTAATGATAGTTTTATATAAGAAACGAAATATTTCAGTTACTAAGTATTTGGCAACTAAAGAATGGATTATATACTCGCTACTTTTAATGTTTTGTTACTTTCTTGTTGAAAACTTTATCAATTAAATATTGCATAATTGATATAGATAAATCCCAAAAATCATAAATTTGTCGAATAAAGGTAAATTCTGGTAGTGAGGCATACTTTTTCTATCAGAGAGTTTGTTATCTTTACGCATAGAGATTTCAGAAACCACATAAAAAAAATTTAAACCAAAAATCCAATTAACATGAAAAAACTACTACTTTGCATTATGGCAATAAGTATGTGGGTTTCAAATGCTTCCGCTCAGGTAGCTGGCAACCCAACAAAACTTATCAAAGCAAACTTTAAAAATGAAGTTGCGCGTACGTTGATTAATGAGTCAAATTCAACTAATCAAGTATCAAAAAAAGCTATCGTTCACCCTAAAAGCACGGGCACTAACCCAAATGCTTCTAAAGTTGTTGCGGTTACTAAAGTTGACATTTCTACTTCTAGTAATACATTTGGAAGTTTAATTTCAGAAGCAGGAGTAGCGAATTACAATTCTGATGTAAACGTTCTAAGTTACACTAATCGTAAATCAATCGGTTTAATAGGTGCTGCATACAATAGCGGTACTGTTCAAACTCGTTTCTCTTTAGATTATGGTGTTACTTGGGATACTTCGTTGGTAGTTTTTTCAAACCTTGCACCAGTTAATCGTTATCCACAAGGAGCGATATTGAATCCTCCAGGAAATACGGTTCCCTTAAATGCATATGCAGTAGCTACTGCTCCACTTATTACTTCACCTACATGGGATGGTGGAACATTCGGATCTATTAGATTAGACAGTACAAATGCTAGTTTTATCAACATTCAAAATGCCACTGCAACCGTTCCACAATGGATGCCCCGCTTAGGAATGTGTTCTGGATCAAATGGAAATGCTTACGCACTTGGTGATAATTATGACATCAATGCTACTGCTCCAACCTTAGATGGATTTGTTATTAATCGTGGTGTATGGAATGCTGTCAATAATAACCTTGATTGGGATCAAAAATTGATTTATCATGCTTTCGCTCATGATCCAACTGATAATAGTCAAATTTTTTCAACTCTTGGTAATATAGCATTCGCTCCAGATGGAATTACTGGTTATTTAGTAACTATCGGTCGTGATTCAATAAATGATTACTTATCACCAATGCCAATCATATATCATACAACTGATGCTGGTGCTTCATGGTCACTTTATGGTACATATAATTTCACACCAATTTTTGATAGTATTTTTACTCCAAATGCTAACGGGTTAACTCGTCCTTTTTATACTTCAAGAAATGGTTTTGATGTAGCTGTTGATGCTAATGGTAAAATTCATATTCTTTGCGAAGTAGCTCAAGCGGCTTCTAACCATGTAGATTCATTAAACTATGCTTCTTTCGCTGGAAATTTATTTGATACCTACGAGGCAGCAAATGGTCAATGGGGAGCTGTATTTGCTGGGGCTGTTGCAGCTGCACCGCCAGAGGCAAATACGGGTACTGTTAACCCGAATGTATTTGGTTGGACAGTAAATTGGGATGCTCGTGCACAAATTTGCCGTTCAGCATCTGGAACTAAGATGGCTTACATTTGGTCAGATACTGAAACTTCAGTTTCAGTAAATAATGAATATCCAAATTTAATTGGTGCTTCAGCTGACTTTACGGCAATGTTATCTTCTAATCCAATTAACTATACCCTAGGTGGAACGTATGATGCAAATAACTATTGGGAGTTTGTTTCTGTATTAGGATGGGATTCTGGAAGTGACTTTGTTGTTCCTACATTTACTTCAAGACAATTAAATTCAGGTGGTCTTGATACTGATCCTTGGATGCATCAATTTGTTTCAGGAGTAAAATTCTCTCCAACTGATTATATAAATACGATTGCAAATCCAGTAACCATTACTGGAATTAAAGAAGTTGCTTTTGTTTCAAATACTACTTCGATTTACCCAAATCCTGCAAGTGGAAATGCAACTATTAATGTTGATTTAAAGCAAAACAATAAAGTTACTATTACTGTTTTAAACTTAGTAGGTCAAGTTGTAGAAACACTTAATATTGGAGATGTTAATTCAGGTAAACATGCTTACTCTTTAGATTTAAATAAATTAAATTCAGGTTTATATTTAGTTAATATCTCTATTGGTTCAAAAGTAGTTACTCAAAAACTTAATGTTCAAAATTAATTATTAAAGTTTTAATAAATTAAAAA
>JANXSD010000031.1 GCA_025352785.1 Bacteroidota bacterium | reverse complement strand
GGTCCTCCGGTACTGATGTAAATATCGAAATCTAAATTAGGAATTTCTTGTTTAAATCGTACATCAAAAATGGTGTAGTCAAACTTAAAATGATCGGGGAGTCGATGTGTATTCAATAAATTTTGAATACCACGCATACCTTCATTCGGCTCGTTATTGTAAAGGTCGAGAATCGCAACCTTAATAATATGTTGATCCATGTAATTTTCAGTTCCTAGTGAAGAAACATTTTCCGTTGAATACATTTTTACGTTTACAGTCCTAAATTCGTTTCACTTACCATGTAATCTACCACATCTTTAAGGTCACCAGTCTTTTCAAAAATCGCTAGTTGACGATCAGCACCTGTACCTTGCTCCAACATTTTTTCAATGTATTTTAATTCATGACGACTTCCACAATCATCTACAACATCATCTACAAATTCAAGTAATTCATAAATTAAATCTTTGGTTGATACTTCTTCTTGCTTACCAAAATCAATCAATTTACCACCAATTCCATAACGTGCAGCTCTCCATTTATTTTCATTAATCAAGGCTCGGCTGTAATTTGCAAAACATAAATTCGATTGCATCAATTTATAAATTTTCGCAACAATGGCTTGAATTAAAGCTGCTATCGCAATCGTTTCATCAATACGCATCGGTACATCACAAATACGAAATTCAATGGTCTCGAAAAATGGATGTAATCGCAAATCCCACCAAATCTTTTTCCCGTTATCGATACATTTCGTTTTAATCAAAAGATTAACATAACTATCATATTCGGCAACGCTAGAAAAATAATCAGGAATTCCAGTACGAGGAAACTTATCAAACACTTTTGTACGGTAAGCTTTGAAACCCGTATTTCTTCCTAACCAAAATGGAGAGTTTGCGGATAATGCAAAGATATGTGGAAGAAAATAACGTGCTTGATTCATGATCGCTAATCCAATTTCACGACTAGGGATTCCAACATGAACATGTAATCCAAATATTAAATTTCCACGAGCAGTATCTTGTAATTCATTCACAATTTCATGGTAACGTGGATGATCAGTAATCGCTTGATCTTGCCAACGTGAAAAGGGATGAGTACCACCAGCAGCGAATAATAATCCTTGTTTGGCAGCTATTTCACCAATCATTTTTCGCAAATACGTAACTTCCGTTCTCGCCTCCGAAATATCTTTACAGATATTTGTTCCAACTTCAACAACACTCTGATGCATCTCTGCTTTTACTTGCTCCTTCAACATCACTTTTCCACCTTCAACAATTTGGTGCATGTGACTTTTTAGTTCGCGTGTTTCGGGATCAATAATTTGAAATTCCTCTTCAATGCCTAAAGTAAATAATCCCATATTGTTATTCAAAATTTAATTATTTTGTAAGTATAATTTCACACCCCAATAATCATCAGGATTAGCCGTAATTCGTAATTAATTTTTCCAAAAGGAAAAATAGTTAAACATTTTCTATTGCTGGAATATGTCCAAAACGAGGTACAGGATTACCACTCGCCATTCCCATAGTTGCATTTTTCATGTAAGTTCCCCACGTAAGATTATCAGCATTTTCTTTATGCGCTTTTGCTCTACGGATACACATATTTGCACATGCCTCCATCACCCAATCAAAATTCTCCTGACCAACAGAAGCTAAGTCAGCATCAGGAGCAGGATTACAGAAATCAATCGCATACGGAATACCATCACGCACAGCAAATTCTACCGTATTGAAATCATATCCTAATGCATCACATAAACGCAATGTGTAATCAGTAAGGAGATCCAGCATTTTTTGATCTGGATTAAATTGATGGTGTACATAACGTGCATGATGTGGATTACGTGGCTCATATTCCATGATACGAACATCCCTTTGACCGATGCAATAAACACGATAATAAGAATCGAATTTAATTTCTTCTTGTAACATCATCACCAGTTTTCCAGTTGTTTGATGCGCTTCATAAAATGCCTCTGGAGTATCTAGTTGAAAAACATTTTTCCAACCACCACCATCATGGGGTTTCATATACACCGGAAATCCTGTATAATTGAACATACCTTGCCAATCTAATGGCATTGAAAGATTACGAAACGATGCATCTGAAGTATCATCAGGCCATTGATTCGAGGGAAGTAATGTTGTTTTTGGAACAGGAATTCCTAAACGCATCGCTAAACAATTATTAAAAAATTTCTCATCAGCACTCCACCAAAATGGATTATTAAGCACTGCCGTTCCCGATAAGGCTGCATTTTTTAGCCAGGCACGATAAAAAGGAACATCTTGAGAGATACGATCCATCACTACATGGTAATCGACACTTTCACCTTGAATGCATTTCTCGATTTTCACCAATTCAGCATGAATTCCGGATTCATTTTTTTCGTTGATGCGTTGAATTAAAGCATCGGGAAAACTGCGCTCTTTCCCATGGAGGATACCAATACGTTTCATAATTTATGTGATTTATTTCTTAGGATATTTTGTTGTTTATTAATTGAATTTCATTCTGCCAAAATAAGATGGAAGCATCTCTCTCCATATTGGCCAATCATGCACTGCATTCGGACGAATATCCAACCAATGAGGAATATTTTTATGCCGCATAATTTCTGCTAATCGTTTGTTTTGTGGAAGGCAAAAATCTTCTTCGCCAACACCTAATACGATACCCATCTCCCAAATTTTTTCATCAGTTAATGATCCAAGAAAATCAACAGGGTTATTGTAATAAACATTGTCATCATAATATCCATCTAGATGATTTTTAATGTCGAAAGCTCCACCCATACTAAATACATCTCGCACACGATCGGGATGGCGGAATGCAAAATTGATTGCTTGATATCCTCCGAAGCTACAACCCGCAACAACAACTTTATGATGCCCCGTTTCATTGCTCGCTCTACTAACAACTTCATTGAGGATAAAATTATCATAATGCGTATGGTTACGAATGCGATCAGAAGGATGAACCATTTCATTATAAAATGAGTATTCATCAACACTATCCGGACAGTAAATCTTTACCAAGCCATTATCAACAAACCAAGAGACCGATTCAATAAGATAAAAATCCTTGTTTTGGTGATAAGTCCCCATCGATGTGGGGAAAATGATTACTGGAATTCCAGAATGACCGAAAATGAGCATTTCGGTCTCCTTACCTAGTATCGGTGAGTACCACTTAACATATTCTTCTTGCACAATTAAAAATGGATTTTAGTTAGTTGACAAATATAATTAGTAATAAGGTAAGAAAAAACTAATTTCTTAGGGATGCTGAAAATTCTACTATTTCATGAAAATACTATTAAAAATGGTCATAATGTGTGTTTTTATTCCCTTCAGACTTGTATATTTTTAGCAAAAAGTGATTCGTAATGGATATGTTTTGCGCATAGATTTGACGCAGATAACAATCAATATTCCATTAAATGAATCTCACAAAACATTTTTTTTATCTCTTAATAATATCCCTTTTTATCTCGATAAATGCACAATCTCAAACAAATTGGTTGAATCGATTTGGAGGGAAGGGGAACGATGAAGCACTCTGCAATACTGTTTCTAAAAATGGCAATATTTATACAGCAGGATATTTTAGTTTAGGAGCTGAATTTGGTAATCATCATCTGATATCCTCGGGGAGCGGTGATGTTTTTATTTCTTGCCAAGACACATTAGGTAATTTGATTTGGGCAGTGAGAGGTGGTGGGCCTCGTTCTGATAGGGCTTACGGTATTGCAACCAATGATTCAGGATTTATTTTTGTAACTGGAACCTACTCCGGAAATGTAACATTCGGGCAGTTTAGTTTAGCAGGAAATGATACTACTCAGGATATTTTTGTGGCGAAGTTAGATAGTATAGGAAATTTTGTTTGGGTGAAATCTTTTGGTGGTCCTGACAATGATTTAGCATTTAGTATTGCTACAGATAAAAGTGGAAATGTTGTAATTGTTGGGCAGTTTAAAGGCACTAGCCAATTTGGCACTCAATCGTTGTCAAGTAAAATTGATCCAACTACAAATCTTTTTTCTTATGATATATTTATTTTAAAGCTTGATGCTGTTGGTGATGTTGCTTGGGTGAAACAAGGACTAGCAAGTTATGACGATCGTGCAACTTCAATAACAATTTCTGAAACCAATCAAATTTATGTTATCGGACAATTTTCTGATTCAATAACTTTTGATACCGCACATAATTATGTTGTTTCCAATGCTGGTTTTATTCTTAAATTAAATGAAACAGGACAAGAACAATGGTTCAAAGCATTTTTTGGTTCTCAACTTTCTCCACGTTCAATTTTTAATTTTCAAAAGCGATTAGGTATTGCTGGCGATTATTCAGGAATCTTCAATTATGATGGCCAAACTGTTTTAAATTTAAATGGTCCGAAAAATTACAACTATTTTATTTTATTGGTAGATAGTGATGGCGTTTTAAATCAATCTAAAGGTGCTGGCTCCGATCACCCATTGAGTTTATTAACTGCAAACGCTTCCAATGATTCTATTTATGTTGCTGGAATCTTTCGTTGTACCATGACTGACTTTTCATTTAGTTATGGTACAGGCATTTTTAATAGTGTTGGATTTAGAGACATTTTTGTGGCAGGTTATAACCAGATATTGGAAAGAAATTGGGAGCGACAAATTGGTGGGCCCGATGATGATTATGTTTCTTCAATAGCAATATCGAAAAATTTTAATACAATTATTGCTGGAAGTTTTCAAACAAATTTTAATGCACCGAGTGGCAATTCGTTTCTTGCAAATGCGGTAACGTATGATTCAAGTTTTTCAGGTCCGCATCAATATTCTTATTTGTGTGGCGATGCACATTACGGATCTTATAAATCTATTTATTCAGAAGGATTTAAAGATATTTTATCAGCATCAGCAATTGATCTCTCACGATTGCCTTATGATTATTTTGAACGTTCTACCTTTAATTGTATTCGTGATTCTTTATTGCCCTTTATCAATCAAAATCGCGATTCTCTTGTTGCGTGTGATCGTATAAAATTATACGCTCATTTGAGAACGGGTAGGGATGGGCTTATTGGACCTAAATATAATTTTACGTGGTCGAATGGAAATATTGATGATACCATTGTGGTCACCCAAAGTGGTTGGTATATTTTGCAAATTCAAACCGTTGATGAATGTAGAATTTATGTGGATTCAGTTTATGTAACAGTGTATATTACGCCACCGTCACCAATCATAGCAAGAACAAGTGGCCGATTAGAAGATGCTATACCCGAATATTGTTGTTACCATAAATTGTTATCGTTAGATTCAATCCCAACTTATTTGTATTGTACGAATGTCCCACTTGGTTATTCTGTTTTTTGGGATACTCCTACAGGAAGTGTCTATAATGATTCGGTATTAGTAAATGGTAGTGGATGTTATACCTGTTACATTTCAGTTCCTGGTAGATACTGTGTAAGTAGTGCGTGTTTAGAAGTAAAAACTTTTATTCCTACTCAGTGTTTTCCCACAAATTTTACGCCTAAAATAATTTTTACAAATCAAATTTTTGAAGCCATTGATACTGTTGAAATTTGCGAAAATGAATTTTTTAGTATGGAATTGGTTGATAGCATTGCGCACATCCTTAATCAACATCCCGATATTGTTGCAATGGTGAACTGGCAAATTTCAGGAGGATTTAATTTCTATTTTCCGCTTTCGTCACCATATACTTTTCTTCAACATCAACAAACATTTAAACCAAGTCAAGTAGGTTCTACCAATTGTTCAGTAACAATTATTCTCCAAGATCCAATTACCAGCCAACCAAAAATTATCATTACCAGAAATTTTTATCTCATTGTGCATCCCTTGCCAATTCCAACATCAACTTTCATGGGGCCTAAATTTATTTGCCCTGGCGATACCGTTTCATTAGTTATTCGACCTTCCCGACATTGTACTTTTAGTGGACCAGGAATTATTTTTATAAACGCTAATGGTGATAGTATCAGAGTTGTTTCACAAGGTTATTATGTAGCAAAATTTAAAGAAATAGATTCGATTACTGGTTGTTCGCAACAAGTTGAATTACGTTACAAACTCACTACCACTCCATCACCAGTTATAACAATGCTTCCTGCAAATGGAATTCTATGTCCTGGTGATTCCGTTTTATTAACTGCTGAAAATGGTTCACATTATGAATGGAATGGACCACTGAATGCTGTGTTAGATACAACACAAAGTATTTATGTAAGTGCAGTAGGTCTCTATCATTATACTGTTACCGATTCTAGTGGCTGCCGACTAATTTCCGAATTTTCAGAGGTGAGTGAATATTCAACGCCTTACCTCACCTCTAATCCTTCCCCTGTTATTTGTTTAGGAGGTGATATAACTATTAGCGTTCAAACAAATAATCCTAATGGAATAATCTGGAATAGTCCATTAACAGGAAATTCCGAAACGCAAACAATTACAAGTCCTGGAATTTATACTTGTTCCGTTTTTGCATGTGGCTTTTATACATCTTTAAGTATCAATGTTACGCTTTCTCAAGTAGTAGCAACGATTGATAAAGGTGACACCATTACAATTTGCCAAGGTGATACGTTAACATTAAATGCTAATGGAGGAATGGCGAATTATAATTGGATTCCATCAGGAATAACTTCGCAAAATTTTAATGTTTATTATGCAGGAACGTATGTTTTGCAAACACAAGATCTTTATGGTTGTATCGCATTTGATACAATTCGAGTTGATACTTTTCCCCGACCGGCAGCGCCACTAACTTTTGATGATATGGTTTGCGTAGGAACAAACGCAACACTCTCTGCATCTGCTGCCGGTCCTTTATTTTGGTATGATATGATCGTGGGTGGAAATTTACTTCAAAATGGAAATACTTTTATGATTCAACCTGTATTAGCAACATCAAATTATTATGTTGATACCAACGATGGAAGATGTAATAGTATCAGAACTAAAGTTACGGCATTCGTAAATCCTGTTTCACAACCACCAATTATTTCTAATGATTCTGTTTTTTGTGATATGGATACAATACGATTAAATGTCCCACTTTATCCAACAGCACAATACCAATGGTTAGGACCATCTGGTTTTTCTTCGCAGCAAAATAATATACTAATTCCACTTGCTACAAGTAGTAACTCGGGTTATTATTCTATTCAAATTTCCGATAGTCAATGTACAGGCCCTATCGATAGTATTTTTGTTACGGTTAATTCCCCATTGAATGTTCAAATTTTAACGCAATCACATATTCCAATGTGTCCAGGTGATACTGTTATCTTGTATGCTAATGCTATTTACAGTCATTATAAATGGCTTCCTAACAACTACACAAATAGCATTTTAAATGTATTGTCTCCAGGAAATTATTCGCTGTTGGCAACGGATAGTTTCGGCTGTACAGGATTAAGTAATGGATTTAATATTGGTCAAGCAGCCATACCTCCAGCGCCTGTAATTTCTGGTGTTACTTCGCTGTGTGAAACGGATACTCTTTCGCTTTCTATTCCAAGTGTTATGGGTGCAACTTATTCATGGCATGGACCGTTATCATTAAATACACTTTCTCAAGACACAACATTGATGATTGTTTCACCCTTGCCCATTTCGGGTAATTATACAGTCGTTGGTTCAAGTGTTGATGGATGTGAATTTTCTAATTCCATTTTTGTTAATATTCAAAAGTTGCAAAACATTTCCGTACAAGGAAAAACATATCTCTGCAAAGGCGACTCACTCCATTTGCAATTATTAAGTCCTAGTTTAAATGGTTTATTATGGCAAGGTCCGAAAGGTTTTTCTTCGTCAGCTTACGTAATTGCCATCCCCAATATGGATAGCACTGAGGCAGGAATTTATTATTTAGCAACAACAAAAGGTTTATGCAAAACATTCGATTCAATTAATGTTAGGATAGAACCTGTGCGTAGCTTTAGTTTGGGAAATGATACTGTGGTTTGCCTTGGCGAGGAATTCAATCTTTCAGTTCCAGGAAATTTCAATACGTACTTATGGAACTTTAGCCAAAGTAATAGTCAAACAGCACTTATCGATACAACAGGTTTATGGATAGTAAATGTGACGTATGGTCCTGGTTGCGTAGCAAGCGATTCTATCAATATCGATATGATTAATTGCAACTATTTTATTCCAAATGTGATCACACCAAATGGCGACGGAAATAATGACGTAATGAAAGTGAATTACCCATCTGCTCGAAATGTGAACATAAAAATTATGAATCGATGGGGGAAAAATATTAGAGAAATTAGTGGAATTATCCCTTCATGGGATGGCAATGATGACAATCAACAGTTAGTGCCAGAAGGATCTTATTTTTATTCCATTATCATAACAGATTATTACAATAGACAAATTAATGTAAAGGGTTCCATTACTGTGATGTATTAATCAATTAAAAATTGTTGATTTCTTGTTTAACAAAATATCATCATCATAGTATAAAGTAAGGTTACTAGATTTAACTTTGCACTATGGAATTTGCCTTAAAGAGTCTTTCAGCAATTGTGATCAATGAGTTGATACAAATTTGTGGTGAGAAATATGTGTTTACTACAGAGGATATTTTAGCTGATTATGGACATGATGAAACGGAGGATTTACAATTTAATCCTTCCGTAGTTGTTAAGCCGATTACGCCAGAGGAGATTTCAGCTATCATGTATGTTGCGAATCGTGAGCGTATCCCTGTAACTCCTCGTGGAGCGGGAACAGGATTAAGTGGCGGTGCATTACCCGTTTTCGGCGGTATTCTTCTCTCTACTGAGCGTATGAATAAAATACTTGAAATCGACGAACGTAATCTACAAGCTACTGTTGAACCTGGCGTTATCAATCAAGTTTTTCGCGACGCCGTTGAAGCTAAATCACTTTTTTATCCTCCCGATCCGGCAAGTAGAGGAACGTGTTTTTTAGGAGGTAATCTTGCTGAAAATTCTGGTGGTCCTAAAGCAGTAAAGTATGGCGTTACCAAGGATTATATCCTCAACTGTGAAGTCGTCCTTCCTACGGGGGAAATCATCTGGACTGGCGCTAATGTGTTGAAAAACGCTACTGGATATAACCTTACTCAATTAATGGTTGGGAGTGAAGGTACATTGGGTATCGTCACTAAAATTGTGGTACGCTTAATACCACTTCCTACACAAAATCTTTTAATGCTGATTCCTTTTCGGTCAGCAGAGAAAGCGTGTGAAGCCGTTTCCGCAGTTTTTAGAGCAGGATTTACACCTTCTGCTATGGAGTTTCTCGAGCGCGATGCGATCGATTACGTTTTGCAATATGTGGATGTGAAAATTCCAGTTAAAGAGAATCATAAAGCACATTTATTAGTGGAAGTTGATGGCAACGATTTAGATGTTTTATTTAAAGAATGTGAGCAGATAACGGAGCTCATGTATCAATACGAATGTGATGAAGTTTTATTCGCAGATTCAGCACAACAAAAAGCGGATCTCTGGAAGATGCGACGATCAGCCGGGGAAGCAGTGAAGTCACATTCCGTTTATAAAGAAGAAGATACTGTCGTTCCTCGAGCAGAACTTCCCAAGTTACTAAAAGGTGTGAAAGAGATTGGTGTCAAATACGGTTTTCGCTCGGTTTGTTATGGTCACGCAGGCGATGGAAATTTGCATGTAAATATCATTAAGGATGGAATGACGGATGACGAATGGGAAACAAAAGTGCCACTTGGAATTCGTGAAATTTTTCAACTTTGTGTAATGCTTGGAGGAACAATCTCAGGCGAACACGGAATAGGGTGGGTGCAAAAAGAATATATGGACATACCCTTCAATCCAACACAATTAAATCTACAAAAAGGAATCAAAAAGTTATTCGATCCCAATAATATCCTTAATCCAGGCAAGATGTTCGTTTAGCATTTCTTTCAGGCATAGTTTTATCTCATTCTGAATTTAATTACATCATTTCAGAATGAATTGTGAACTATTAAGCAGGATTTTTCGTTTAAAATCAATTAGTACAATCGGTAAAGGCTAAAACAGCGTAAATACCATCTCTAAATGATTAAACGATTTTTGATTGTATCATTATTTTGCTTGGGATTTTTTTCCTCAAGTTTCTCACAGGAAATGTGGGGCGCAGCACCTAGTAATTATGCAGGTCAAATGGGTTTAGAGTTGAACCCAGCATCTATCGTGGCTGCCCCTTATAAATGGGAAGCACATCTATTTTCGATGGACGCTTCGCTCACTAATAATTACATGTACTTATCAGCAAATAGTAAGCTCTTTAAAAAAAGTTTTAAAGGTGAATCAATAGAACAAGATCGCTTAACTGATCGCTATACAAAGTCTCCAGATAAATACGCCTATTCATCAACATTTATAAAGTACCCTGGATTTATTTGGGTAGATAAAAAATTTTCTATCGCATTTCATGTCGCTACGCGTATTGAATTAAGTGCAGTACGTGTTCCCTATCATCTCGCAAAGTTTATCAAAGAAGGATTCATTTATACACCACAACAGCAACAAGATTTTACTACAAATAATGCGAATGTTGCTTTGATAAATTGGCATGAAGCAGCTATAACATTAGGAGGAATTTTACAAGATTCAAAAGAAGCTTTTATCACCGGTGCAATCACTTTGAAATATAATTATGGAATGAATGCATACTATGCAAATATTAATTCCTTCGATTATAATGTCCCTAATGATTCGGTTTTGATCGTACATAATTTGAGCATGGATATGGGGCATGCGACACCGATAAATGGTGATGGAGGACTTGCTTCTACATTGAAACAAAGAGGTCATGGCTTTTCAACTGATATCGGAGTTCAATATTATAAAAATAGAAATGCAAATTTTTATAATCCTTGTGCAAAAGGCAAAGATGAAAAGCCTTATGATTATAAATTAGGTGCATCTATTATTGATTTAGGTTATATCAGATACAATCATGAAGCAAAAACTTTTAAATTCACTAATGAAAATACTGTATGGACGGGTTTTGATACAGTGAAATTTGATGGTGTCGGTTATACGGATTCATTACTCTCGAATCAGTTCTTTGGAAATTATCGTGGATCAAGAGATAAGTTTGCTTTTACTTTGTTTACACCAGCTGCAATAAGTGTACAAGCAGATTTTTGTTTTCAGCCTCGTTTTTTCACAAGCATAAATATTATTCAGCGAATCGGTTTTAGTAATCGAGAAGTGAAACGTTCTAATGAAATTGCCATCGTTCCACGTTATGAAACGAAACGATTTGAAGTCTCACTTCCGATTTCAGTTTATGATTATTTCCGACCACGATTAGGATTAGCATTTAGGTATGGTGCTTTTACTTTAGGTACGGATATGCTCGGTACTTTTTTAGGTGTTACCAATACTTTTGATGCCGATATTTTCTTCGGAATTAGTGTAAAACATTTTGGTAAATGTGGAAATAATAACTCTAGCAGAGGTAAAAAGGCAAAAATAGAAAAGTGTAATACGCCAGGAAATTAATCTTTCAAAAGTACTACGGAGCTATTTCTAATATAGTAAAGGTGCCAGGTTTGATGGACGGTCGTGGATGTGGATTTTCACTAGTGGGTGCAGGAGCTTTATTATAATCAGCAACTGGTAAATACAGATAATGTGTTTTAGGATTTATACAAATTGTTCGCGCGCCTACTTGTGTAGCTAGATTTTTAAGGACACTAAATTGCAATTGATTTTTCTGAATGATCGTTAACGTGCCATCTCCATTTGAAGAATAAATTCGTTGTAATTCTGGATCGTATGCAACGCCATCAACACCTTCACCAATAGGTACTGAAGTTACTACTTTTCCATTGTCAATACTACTAACAACCATTAATTTATTTTCACAAACACTAAATAGTAAATGGTTTTTTTGATCTATCGCAAGTCCACTCGGTTCTATACCAGGAGCTATCGACCATGATCTTTTTATTTTTAAATCAACAGTACTTATCTCAACAATTTCGCTCTTATCTTCTATGTTCACATAGATCATTCCATGATTATCTGTAACGGCAAATTCCGGTTTTCCAGGAAGTACAATTGTATTAACTACTTTATTTAATTTCGCATCGATCACTGTTGCATTCGATGCCCTTCCATTAAATGTAAAAATTTTATTGCTCAAGGAATCAAATAAAATAGCGTCAGGATTTAATCCTGTAACTTTTATTCTGTCGATAAATTCGTAGGTTTCTAAATTAAATACCGTAACGGAGGTATCCTTACCACAACTAATGTATCCTTTATTTAAATTTTTCGCTAATGCAATACCATGAACGCCTTTTGTATCATTGATAGTTCCTAAAATTTTTTGCGACTTTACATCAAGTACTTGAACCATGTTTCCATGAGATATGAAGAGCCTTCCTGTAGTTTCTTCGATATTCAGATAATCCCAACCACCATCACCTATAAGTGCAATCTTGTTGGCGATTCGGTAATCAGCAACTGATGTTTGTGCTTCTGTTTTGTTAAAACACACAACAATTAATAATATGATGAAATATTTTTTCATTTTTTTATTTATAGATTAATACACAAGCTTCTTCATTATTTTTCTGATACGCGCGATACATTCCTTCTGAATTGAAAGGTAAACAAATATTTCCATCCTTATCAATCGCAATTAAACCACCTTCACCACCCATCTTCACTAACTTTTCCATTACTACTTTGTCAGATGCTTCTTGTAAACTTAATCCTGCATATTCTATCAAGCAAGAAATATCGTGAGCAACAACTGATCTAATAAAAAATTCGCCATGACCTGTACAACTTACTGCACAAGTAGCATTGTTTGCATAGGTTCCAGCACCAATGATAGGCGTATCACCTATGCGGTTATAATTTTTGTTTGTCATGCCTCCAGTGCTAGTACATGCTGCAAGGTTACCGTGTTGATCTAAGGCAACTGCCCCTACCGTTCCAAATTTTTTATCATCTTTTAATGTATGGTCCAATTGCATTTTTCCTTCTTTCAGTGCTTCCTGTAATTGCTCGAAACGATATGAATCATAAAAGTAAATATCATCTTCAAATTGTAAACCTTTTTCTTTTGCAAATTTTTCAGCACCATTTCCAGATAAAAATACATGCACCGATTGATCCATAACCATTCGGGCAAGCAGCACAGGATTTCGAATATTATTAACACCAGAAACTGCACCAGCCTCAAGTGTTTTACCGTTCATTATTGAAGCATCCATTTCATGTTTTCCTCCATTCGTAAACACAGCACCTTTTCCTGCATTAAAAAGCGGACAATCCTCCAAACTAACAACTGCAGCAGCAACCGCATCTACCGCACTTCCACCATA
>JANXSD010000097.1 GCA_025352785.1 Bacteroidota bacterium | reverse complement strand
TTAATGGGTTAATGGGTTAATGGGTTAATGGGTTAATGGGTTAATGGGTTAATGGGTTAATGGGAGAATGGGTTAATGGGTTAATGGGAGAATGGGTTAATGGGATAATGGGATAATGAGGTAATGGGAGAATGGGTTAATGGGGTAATGGGAGAATGGGGTAATGGGTTAATGGGTTAATGGGAGAATGGGAGAATGGGTTAATGGGGTTATTTTTGGCGATTTTTGGCGCTTGTGATGATACTTGAAAGTAATTTTTTTATTTCTATTAACTTAATAAGAAGTATTGGTTCGAAAGGATAACTTTTTGCCTCTTTACATAGGTTCAACCAATATTCTGTTTCTTCAGCTTCTTTGTAGGCAATTTTCATTTTATGGATGAAGTCGGCACGTGATTCAGGTGATTGTCCTTCTTTGATATTTGCTCCAATGGAAGTACCGCTTTTAAATAATTGTCTTGCTAAGTTATATTTTCTCAGTTCTTCAAGCTTTTCAGTATAATCTATGATCATTAATGAAAATACAAACGACTTATCCATTACTGGATTTGACTTTACTAAAGTTATCATGTTAAAACATTTTTAAATGTGAGTGACAAAAATAAATAAATAATTGAGTATTGGGTTAATTGGAGAATGGGTTAATGAGAGAACCCTTAAACTCATTATCCCTTTCTTTTTCACTCGTTGTAGTTGAGGACTTCGTGGCCGCCTTCGCGGAGGTAACGGTCTTTTTTGAAGAGGTTGAGATCGTAGGCTACCATTTCTTTGACGATGGCAGCTAGATCATGCTTCGGTTTCCAGCCCATATTGTTGAAGGCTTTGGAGGCATCACCGATGAGGAGCTCTACTTCCGCTGGACGGTAATAACGCTTATCGATGTTAACGATTTCTTTGCCAATCGGTAATTGGAATTCAGGGTTGTTGCACGCCTTTATTTTTCCAACTTCGTTTTCGTCCTTTCCAGTGAACTCCACTTCTATGCCTACTTCCCTAAAGGACATGCTGATGAAATCACGAACTGAGGTGGTAATACCTGTTGCAAGAACATAATCTTCAGGTTTATCCTGCTGAAGCATCAAGTACATTCCTTCTACATAATCTTTCGCATGACCCCAATCACGTTTTGCATCGAGGTTGCCAAGAAAAACTTTATCCTGCAGTCCTAAGGCTATTCGAGATACCGCACGTGTGATTTTACGGGTTACAAAAGTCTCGCCACGCAAAGGGGATTCATGGTTAAAGAGAATTCCATTTACAGCAAACATATTATACGATTCACGGTAATTCACGAAGATCCAATAGGCATATAATTTGGCAACGGCATACGGTGATCGAGGATAAAATGGTGTCGTTTCACGCTGAGGAATCTCTTGTACCAAACCATATAATTCAGATGTGGAAGCCTGATAGATACGACAACGATCAGTCATATTGAGCAAGCGAACTGCTTCTACAATACGAAGCGCGCCAATACCATCCGCATTAGCGGTATATTCAGGAGCCGAAAAGCTTACATGAACATGCGACATCGCACCTAGGTTATAGATTTCGTCGGGCTGGACTTCGCTGATAATACGGATGATATTAACAGAGTCGGTGAGATCACCATAATGTAATTTGAAGTTTACTCCCTTATCATGCGGATCACTATAAAGATGATCGATGCGCTGGGTGTTAAAAAGGGAACTACGGCGTTTAATACCATGAACTTCATATCCTTTGGAGAGAAGTAATTCGGCAAGATATGCACCGTCTTGTCCTGTAATACCTGTGATGAGTGCTTTTTTCATAAGATTAGGAGCTTTAATTTTCCTCCGAAAAGAGGGTAATCTGTTTGATAAATAAGCTTTTTAGGGCTAATTAATGTTCTTTTTTGGGTGATGATGATCTGTAAACGATGAATTTATTCAGATGTTTCATAGAGGTAAAAATAGGATAACGAACCTAAATGGTGTTGAGAACCGGATTTTGTTTTCAACAAAAGGGGATTCAAATCCGTTATATTTAATCGTGCCAATGGGGAATGCGATGTTGCTTTACAGTAACGACTAGGTGGAAAATTAAGAATTTAACACCTCATAGTTCTCTATAATTTAATCCAATATATTTATTCTTTATTATCACTACTTCTTAAAAAAAAGTTCGGCAGGTAATGCTAAATATTGATTTTTTTAACTTCGTTTTGCTAAAAAAATTCTTATATCTTTTTGTCATATTTCATAAATATTTTTCGCATTAAATGATGGCTCTTATCATAAAAAATTATTTCTCTTAACTATTGCCTTCTTAAAACGATTCTTTAATAATTCGTTTTGCATCAATATGCAGGTTGACTAACATTTTCTCAATTGCATCCATCATTGGAGGTGGACCACACAGATAAAAATATTTATTATCGACTTCAATATTTTTTTTGATAAAATTTTCTGTAAGGAACCCGTGCTCGTATTCATCAGTTTCTTCATCTGATAAAATGTTAATGAAATTTTTGCCTAAAAGCTGTTTAAATTCTTGTTCGAGTATGATGTCGGCTTTTGTTTTATTTGCAAAAATCAGTTTGTTATTTCCGATTTCTTTTTTTGATTGAAGATAACGGAAGATAGAAATGAAGGGAGTAACTCCAGCACCTCCTGCAATAAATACACCTTCTCCTTTGTAGCCAATATCGCCAAAGACATCATGCAAAATCAATTCATCGTTTACTTTGAGATGCTGCAATTCATTGGTAACGCCTTTGTGAGCAGGGTACGTTTTGATGGTGAATTGGAGATAATTATTTTCTGGCAGGCATGTAAAGGTGAAAGGTCTTTTTTCATTTTGCCAACCTTCTTTATTTATGGAAACTTCGGTTGCTTGTCCAGGTGTGAAGTGGAAGTGACTCGGTTTTTCAGTGACGATTTGTAGCACATCATGCGTTACATGTTGAATTGATTTAATTTTTATATGATTTTGTTCCATCGTTTTTGTTAATTATTTATCTAAAAAATTCTTTACAACTTTCATTCAAAAAGTTGCCTAAGATATTTGTTTGAAAATGCTTATTTTACGTATAAAATAATGTGCCATTCGCTAACTTATTCTTTTCGACTTATTGTTTGTGACTTTTCACTATTTGATTTTTGGTATATTAAAAAAATTTCACGCGCTCACGGCGGAAATCGATGTGCCAATATGCCAATGTGCCAATATGCCAATGCCCTTAAATGGAAATGAATTAAAAAAATGGTTTTGTGTTCGTCGCTAGCGACTTTTCGATGATGGATTTTGTGGCATATTAAAAATCCTTCACGCTCTCACGGCGTGGCAACATTTTACCAATGGTAATCCTTTCGTATGGCTCATGGCCGCGCGGCCTCGCATCATCAACGAACGCTGAACCTGGCAATGAAGAAACTTTGGTTCTAAAAGCATTTTTCATGAAAGCATTTTTTAGATTGTATCGATGCCAGCTTAGGCGTCTTATGATGTTGCTGTTAGGTTTTTGGTGTCAATATATAGTTTGTAAATTGACACTAAAAACTAATTCGTAATCCGTGAACTAAATCCTGTTAATCATAGTAATCATGGTTCAGACAATTTGAGATTTTCAATGTCAACAATTTATACAATGTGAGTGCGGCGGTGGTCAAGCGTAAGGGCGAACTATCAATTGATGTAGCGATGAAGAAATTAGAAACTACTACCATTTGTATTTCACTTAATTGCCATTGTAGTTAGCACTTAGATAAATTG
>JANXSD010000086.1 GCA_025352785.1 Bacteroidota bacterium | reverse complement strand
GTTATCGACAATGACAAGTGCATTCCACATGCTACTAAATTAAGTCAATATTTTTTTAAATGCAATTTTTTTTCGCCTATGCAGATAGATCGCGAGAAAGAGCAATTATATCTTTCAGATTCGGGCGCAAACGGCTTTTGTAAACTGAAAGAGTATCCGTTTTTTGTCGGCCTTTTCTTAATTTTCGCTGTGCGTCGATTGGCAGATGAAAAATTTCTTTGCAGGTAGCACTACAACATCCATCCATTTGTTCAGCACAGGATTTACACTGTATAAAAAGCAAATGACAATCATCATTCGCACAGTTTACATGGTTATCACAAACTTCTCCACATTGATGACAAGCGCTTATAACATCTTCCGTAATTCGTTCACCTAATCGATCATCAAAAACGAAATTTTTACCGATGAACTTTGTTTTAAGACCTTGTTGCTTGATGTGTTTGGCGTACTCAATTATTCCACCATAAAGTTGGTTAACATCATTAAAACCATGATGCTTAAACCATGCACTCGCTTTTTCACAACGAATTCCTCCAGTGCAATAAAGCAGAATTTTATGATCTTGTTTATCAGATACCATCTCCAATCCTTTGGTCATTGCATCACGAAAAGTATCCGCATCAGGACAAAGGGCTCCTTCGAAACGCCCCACTTCACTTTCGTAATGATTACGCATATCAATCACAATCGTTTTAGGATCGTCAAGTGCTTCGTTAAACTGTGCAGCATTAAGATGATTCCCAACATTCGTTACATCATACGCATTATCTGCTAAGCCATCCGCAACAATTTTATTTTTAACGCGAACTATCAATTTTATAAACGACTGGCCATTGTCTTCCACTGCAATTTTAAAAGGTACGCCAGTAAAATGTGGATCTGTATCAATCATAGTTCTAAAAGCATCCAGATCGTGCTCGGGAACACTTAGCTGAGCGTTGATTCCTTCATGAGCGATATAAATTCTTCCTAAAATATTTAATGCTTCTAAACGAAGATATAAGTCAGTGCGAAAAGCCTCCGTATCCTGAATATTTACATAACGATAAAACGATAAAGTAATGCGTTTGAATGTCTCTGCTTCGAGCTTTTTGCGAAGTGTTGACTTGTCGTGTTTATTGTGAAGTACCATAACGGCTGCAAAGATACGAAGTGATTCTCGTTCTTGCCAATGAAAAAAATCAGGAACTAATAAAGAGTGTTATGATGTAAACTAAGCCTTTTTCTTGTTCCGCCACCAAATAATGCCAGCAACGCCGCCCATCAAATATGGAACCGACATCAAATATAAAATACCCGTATTTAAACCTTTACCACGCTCGTTTTCTTTGTGATCAATATTTGTTTCGGCACCCATTCGACAAACAGAGCATTGCGCGTAAACACTCATTGAAGTGAATGATAAAATAAAGAATAGAATTGCGAATAGGACCTTTTTCATTTTAGCATTGAATAAACTAAATTCTGATTTCGATCAAAGGTAAGGAGATCACTGCAACATCTGCAAATAAAATAGTGAGTGTTAATGCGGATAATATGGTGAAATCATCAAGTAAACGATAACTCCCGATACGGTAACGTACAACCAAATTGGAAACGACCAACGCGTCATTCTTCGATGCTTCTTCACTTGATTTGTTAAACCATAATAAAAGCTGATAAGAATCAATGGGAGTACAATTGCTGCAAGGATAATATGCGAAATTAAAATGGCAAGATAATACGGACGAATTGGATTATCAATAGGAAATTTTGTTTCATCAGCAAGCCAATGATACGTGATGTAAGAGATTAAAAATAATGAGGATAATACAAACGTTGTAAGATTTATTTTTTTGTGAGTAATGATATCCTTCCTTTTAATTGCTCGTAAGGATAACAGCAATAAAATAGAACATGTTCCATTGATAATTGCATTAAGCAATGGCAAATACATTACAAAAGCTGGTAAATGTTCTGGCCTTGGCAGTATCTTTCTGTTTAATATAATTACCGCCACAAAAACGATGATAGAAAGTGTAAGAACCCAACGAAAAACTGTTTTTTCTTCTACATTATTTAATGAATTCATTTTTGAAATAGTATTTTTCCGTAATGATAAAACTAATAACGCTTTTATAAAAAAGAATTAATGGGAGAGATTTTTATTAATCGAAAATACGTTTCGATAAC
>JANXSD010000084.1 GCA_025352785.1 Bacteroidota bacterium | reverse complement strand
AATGGAGAGAATACATCTTTCACATTCAATCCCTTTTTCTTTAAGGTAGCGATTGCCTGTAATACTACGTCATCATCTTGGAAGATGCCGTAAACTAATTTCTTTGATGCAGCGCTCATACGTTAACTTCTTGCGTTACTGTTTTAGCATGTTTCTTCTTTGCCCCTTCCGATGAAGATTTGATAATCGTTTTTAATTCACTCATCGCTATCACTGGGAATACGCGAGCAAATAATAAGAAGCAAGTAAAGAATAATCCGAGTGATCCAATAAAGATTCCCGCTTCTACCCAAGTTGGGTGGTACATGGTCCAACTGGATGGAATATAATCACGATGTAACGAGGTAACGATAATTACAAAACGCTCGAACCACATACCGATGTTAACGAAGATGGAAATGATGAATGTTGCAAATACACTCTCTCGTAATTTGGTCGACCAAAATAACTGCGGCGTGATTACGTTGCACGTCATCATACTCCAGTATGCCCACCAATATGGACCCGTTGCACGATTGATAAAAGCATATTGCTCATATTCAACTCCTGAATACCAAGCGATGAAGAATTCTGTTAAATAGGCAACTCCTACAATCGATCCTGTGATCAAAATTACTCGGTTCATCATATCGATGTGATAGATGGTTATATAATCTTCAAGACCTAATACTTTACGAACGATAATAAGTAGCGTTTGCACCATTGCAAATCCTGAGAATACTGCACCAGCAACGAAATATGGAGGGAAAATTGTGGTATGCCATCCTGGTACTAATGATGTTGCGAAATCCATCGATACTACGGAGTGAACCGAAAGTACCAGAGGCGTAGAAATACCTGCAAGCACTAAGGATACTTCTTCAAAACGTTGCCAGTTTTTTGCTGATCCTACCCATCCAAAACTTAATAAAGTATAGATACGCTTGCGCCATTTTGTAGTAGCTCTTTCTCTAATGACAGCGAAGTCAGGAATTAATCCTGTATACCAAAAAACTAATGAAACGGTGAAGTAAGTAGAGATCGCGAAAACGTCCCAAACAAGTGGGGAGTTAAAGTTTACCCATAATGATCCGAACTGATTCGGAAGTGGTATTGGCCAATATGCCACCCATGGTCGACCCATGTGCGTAACGATAAATGATGCAGCACAGATTACCGCGAAAATCGTCATCGCTTCTGCGGATCTGTTTATCGATAATCTCCATTTCTGACGGAATAATAATAATATGGCGGAGATCAATGTTCCAGCATGACCTATACCAACCCACCAAACGAAATTGGTGATATCCCATGCCCAACCTACTGTTTTATTCAATCCCCAAACACCAAGACCAGTACCGAGGGTGTAGGATACTGCAACGATCCACCAAAGCAAGGCAGCTACCGCTAAACTGAAAGCCAGCCACCACCACTTGTTGGCTTTTGATTCCACCGGGCGACAAACATCTTCTGTGATGTCGTGCCAGGTTTTGTCTCCGAGGATTAATGGTGGACGGAGTTCCGATTCTTTATGCATAAGAGCCGTATGGTTTCTTTGAAATTTTAATTAATATTTTCCTATTAGGCTTCTTTGCCTTCTTCTTTGTTACGAACTTTTGTCTGATAGAATACCCCAGGCTTCACTTTGATCTCCGCTAAGAGATGGTATGATCTGCCATCAACAGCCAACTTATTTACTTCACTTTGTGGATCGTTGTAATCACCAAAAACTAATGCATTGGTAGGACAAGATTGTGCACAAGCAGTATTGATCTCTCCATCCAGAGGACGACGACCCGCTTTCTTAGCTTCCAACTTACCATACTGAATTCGTTGAACACACATCGAGCATTTTTCCATTACTCCACGTGAACGTACTACCACATCAGGATTCAATACCATTTTACCAAGATTGTCGGTCATGGTATATGGGAACTTATCATTATTCGTGTATTCAAACCAGTTGAAACGGCGAACTTTATAAGGGCAGTTATTAGCACAATAGCGTGTTCCTACACATCGATTATACGCCATCATATTCAACCCTTCTGAACTATGTGTTGTCGCAACTACCGGACAAACCGTTTCACAAGGAGCACTATTACAATGTTGACACATCACTGGTTGAAAAACCACATCAGGATTTTCTGCTGCAGGCTTTTCCATCTCACCGTACATATCCAACTTTCCTAATCCTTTTTCGCTAGCATTCTCCTTAGTTACATCACTACTATAGTAACGATCAATACGTATCCAATGCATTTCGCGTGAACGCATTACTTCGTCTTTCCCTACAACTGCAACATTATTTTCAGCATTACAAGCTACTACGCAAGCGCCGCAACCAATACATGCGTTTAAGTCGATTCCTAATCCCCAAGAATGGTTAGGACGATCAAATCCTGGGTTCTTTTGTGAAGCCCATAAATCAACATCTTCCACCTTTTTCTTGCCATAAGGAGTCTCGATCATCTCCTCTGGATTTCCTGCCTTCGCATCTTTTAACCATGCTGACAAAGTAGTCTCCTTTACAATTTCACGACCCATCATAGTATGGTGTGTTTGTGTTGCAGCTAATGGATAATCATCTTCAATGGTTTTACTTACTGTTGCAGCTGAATAATATTTCATTGCAGCATTTGCAATCGTTACTAAAGGATAAGCATTTACTCCCACATTATTTCCTGCTTTACCAACTTTTGTGCGTCCGTATCCAACTGCTATTGCAATTGTTTCATCTGCCATTGCTGGTTGTAATAATACGGGTCCTTTTACAGAAGTATTTCCAACTTTAACTTCTATTACATTACCTTGTTTGTAACCCATTTTGGCTGCATACGAAGGAAGAATGGCAAAATAATTATCCCAACAAACTTTAGAAATTGGATCGGGGAACTCTTGTAACCAAGGATTATTTGCATGAGCACCGTTGGCTATTCCCGTTTTCTCATACGCTACTAATTCCACTCCAGTTCCTGGCTTCGTAATCTTCGATGCTGCATCTTGAACGTTTCCAGTAAATGCTGGTGCAGAAGGTGCTGTTACTGCTACTTCAAAAACTCCATTGCGAAGTGACTGTGTCCAGAAAGCGTGTCCTGAAGTAATTCCAGTTTGCAACGCATAAACATTACTTTTCCAGTTTTCTTCTAAGTAAGCGTAGTAATCAGCTTGTGGCATTGCTGCCCATTTCATCAAACTCTCTTGAGGTTGACGTGTATTAAAAAGTGGGCGTATAGTAGGTTGAACAAGGTTGTAATAACCTTTATACGGCTCTAAGTCATTCCATGATTCAAGGTAATGATGTTCGGGGGCAACGTAATCGCAATATTGTGCTGTTTCATCTTCACGATCAGAAAAAGAAACTTTCGTTCCTACTTTAGCAAGTGCCGACTGAAAATCTTTACTGTTTGGTAAAGAATAGATAGGATTTGTATTCCAGAAAATAATTGTTCCTACTTCACCAGCATTCATTTTACTCATTAATTCAATCACCGCTGCATCATTGCTTGCGCGTAGATTACATTCTTGATTGAGATTAATTGTAGTGTTATAATTGCCTAATAAATGATTGATTGCATTAACTAATACTTGTTCGTTGGGATCATTCGATCCACTAACCACAAGACTTTTACCTTTAGCATTCAGCAATTCCTGAGCAACTTTTTCAATTGCTTTATCTTGTGGCGTTGCAGAAGAAGAGACAGAAGCTCCACCAGTGACAGCGGCAATTTTATTGTAAAGATTTGCTACTGCAGATGAAAGTTGACTAGGTTTTAATTTATATCTGTTGTCAGCATTCGAACCTGTCAACGAAAGAGTTGATTCAAATTGAATATGGCGTGACATGTTCTTCTTACCATCTCTCAATTTACGTGTAATTGCATATTGACGAGCGAATTCGATCGGTGAAAGCCAGGTAGCTAGATAATCCGCAGCAAAACTTACGATCACTTCTGCATTATCAAAACGATAAGATGGAATCATGGATTTTCCAAAAGAAAGCTCATTACCTTTTAACAAACCATAATAAGAAACTGCATCATAAACGATATGTTCTGTGGTAGGATATTTTGAAGAGAATTCAGTGATGATTTTTTTAGTAGTAGGGCTTGGCAATGTGCTACTCAAAATCACAATTTTCTTACCAGAAGCTGCTGATTGTGCGAGTTTGCTTGTTATTGCTGCATCTACTTCACTCCATGTTGCCTTCTTCTTTGAAGATAAAGGAGTTGTTAAGCGAGCAGAATCATATAAACTTAAAACAGATGCTTGAACACGAGCATTGGTTCCGCCTTTTGTTACTGATGATAGTTCGTTTCCTTCAATTTTTATTGGACGACCTTCGCGTGTTTTTACTAAAACACTACAATAATCATTACCATCAAAAAATGCAGAAGCATAATAATCTGGAACACCATAAGTTATTTCTTCCGGTTTTACAACATAAGGAATCGCCTTTTTTACAGGAGCCTCACATGCTGCAAGTGAAGCCGCCGCCACACCGAAACCCAGAAACTTTAAAAAGTCACGACGAGAAGTTGATGATGTTGATGATGCTTTGTTTTGAAGCACCTCATCGATCGGCAAATTTTCGAAGAACTCGTTGTCGCGAAGGCGCGTAAATTCAGGACTGTTATTCAGTTCTTCGACACCTTTCCAATATTTTTTTTCCATACTAATTATTATGGCAAATGACTGTTGATACGTTAATGATCAGATCAGGAATAAATTCCTTTGTTAATAATGACAACGAGCACATTCCAAACCACCGATTTTATCAACCGTAAGTTTAGCTTGTGGTCCATATTTTTTCAATAAATCGGTATGCAACTTGGTGTAGTAGCCATTGCCTTCCATTTTTACTTCTGTATTGCGATGACAATTGATACACCATCCCATTGTAAGTGGAGAAAACTGTTGCACTTGCTCCATTTCTTGAACTGGACCATGACAAGTTTGGCATTCTACCTTACCCACTTTTACGTGTTGAGAATGGTTGAAATATGCTAAGTCTGGCAAGTTGTGAATTCGAATCCACTGAATCGGCTTTTGATTTGTACCATAAACTCCTTTTGCAGGATCAAAATCAATAGCTTTATAAATCTTAGAAATTTCTTCCGTTCCGTATTTTGGTCCTGACTGAACATATTTATGACAATTCATACATACATTAGCAGAAGGAATATTCGCATTCTTCGCTTTTTCAGCTCCTGAATGGCAATAACGACAATCAATTTTATTGGTTCCTGCATGTAATTTATGCGAGAATTTAATCGGCTGATCAGGTTGATATCCTTGCGAAATCCCAATTCCAGCTAAGGCATCCCACCCTTTAACACTGCCATACACCATTCCTACTATTAATAGGATTGCAATAAGTTTTTTGTGTTCACGAATCCAATGCTTTGTTCGCGTTTTTCCTTTCAATACAATAGGTTCTGCCTCACCGTCACGTTGACGAACAACGCGCTCTAACCCCTTTTGTACTCTATTTAAAATAGCATATAATCCAATAATGAGAACTAACACTAATAAGTATACAAGTGGTGATGTTTCTTTAGACTCAACAGCTGCACCAGTTCCTGCATCCGTAGTTCCTGGAGCTATAACAGGTGCCTTATCGCTTTCAGTTTTAATGTATGCAATAATCGATTTGATCTCGTCTTCCTTCAATGCAAATGCTGGCATAGCAATTTTATTGAACTCTTCGTAGATCTTCACCGCATCTGGATCACCAGATTTTATGAAGGCTTGTGAATTCTTAATCCACTTCAAAAGCCATTCATCGCTTTGTTTTTTATGGACATTCTTTAATCCTGGACCAACTACCTTGTTATCACCTACTACATGGCAGGAGGTACAGTTCTGCTTAAACAGCGCTTCACCGTTTGGTTGAGCGATGCTTGGAGACAAGGTAATCACGTTCAAGATAAACGCTAAAAGCGTGAAACTCAGGTACCTGGGTACGTAACGCAACATATTAGATTGTTTAGACGTTTGTGGAATAAGGTTTATTTTACTCATTTCTGACAATAAAAGTCTTTTTTCCCGCCGCCAAAAATAGCACAAACTAATTCGCGAACCCATAAAACTGAGCAGAAAATTTAAAATTTATATTCGATCTAAGTTGTCAAGGTCTTTATATTGAAAAATTACCGAATCTTCCACAAGAAAAATCTTTGGTTTCTTTACTTTTGGATCATGAGAAATACAACCATGCTATTCCTTTTACTTTTCGGATTCACTCTTTTCCCTACTTTGTCAAAAGCACAAGAGAGGACCTCGCTCAAACAGGATAGTCTTGCGAATCTGCTAGTTGAGCGTTATAAAAAGATTAACGCAACAAAAATGAGTATGCCAGGATATCGTATTCAGATTTATTTTGGGTCTGAAAGAGCAAAAGCTCAAGAGATAAAAACTGATTTTGTAAGTGCTTTTCCTCAAGTTGGGGCTTATTTGGTTTACCACCAACCCAATTTTAAAGTACGTGTTGGTGATTTTGGTTCAAGGCTCGAAGCACAAGGTTTTTTAAAAAAGTTAGGCGATCGTTATACAACAGCTTTTATCGTTAATGATGATGTACGGCTTCCAGATCTTTGAAATGCAGCAGTACATTTAAATACTAGAATTCCTTTTGAATGGTTCGATGTGCCTTTCTACGTTTAACAGTTCGCTTTTGAAAATCATCAGATAAAATAGAAATGTTTCCATCAGCCTCTAAAATTGCTAGGTTAACATGAGTTACATCTGTTACTCCATGCTCTCGAATTGCGGCCTCCAACTCCGCATGAGTGATATGCACTTTTTTTAGATGCTCCTCTAATAAGACGCCATTGTGAACTAACATGATGGGTTCGCCTTGCAAAAATTTATTGATGGTCTTGTTTCTAAAAGTCAATCGCTTAATAATGCTATTCAAAATAAATAAACTCGATGCGGCGATTAACCCACCACTAAGGCTACTATCAGGACCCAGCATCGCATTTTGTACTGAATTACTGATGAGCAAAATAAAAACCAGATCCGTTACCGATAGCTGTGCGAGTTCCGTTTTACCAAATAACCGAATGGCGGCAACAATAAATAAGTAAACCGTGCATGTCCTTAACGTGATTTCTAAATATGCATTCATGATGATTGAAATAATAGCGCTAAGCTACATTAGAAAATGATATTGAAAGAAAACTCATTTGAGAGTCATGGATTAAGGAATTATATCATAACATTTCTAGAAGTATAAAATGAAGAATACTAAATCTCATCATGCTTTTTTTAAGAAAAATAAATGATCTTATTTCAAATGTTGTTTTGCTAACTGCTTTTTCATGGATTCCAATACCAGCTTACCGCCTTTCATGATTTTTTTGGCATGGCAAATAATATCTTTATTATAGGGTTGATGAGTCATCCCCCATACTCCTATTGCTGTCATTATTGGCAATAAATCAATTCCCTTTTTCGTAAGCGAATATATATATTTTAGTTTGTGATCGGGATCCTTTACTTTTGTAATGATATCTTTCTCTTCAAGCATATTTAGTCTGTCCGTTAAAATATTAGAAGCAATTTTTTCCTCTGATTGCAAGAATTCACCAAAGTAACGTTTGTCAGCAAACATCAAATCTCTAATAATAAGTAAGCTCCATTTATCACCAAACACTTCCAACGACAAGTTAATGGGGCATTGCGATTTTTGATTCTCCACTTTTCTTAAATAAACTTTTTTTAGAAAACACTTGCATTTTGCAACTATTCGATTACTTTTGCCAATACTTGCATTATGCAATTGTAAGCAAACTTAGTAGAAATAAACTAAACAATATTTATTATTTTAAAAAATCAAATAAATGACAAATCAATTAATGGTTAAAATGGTACTTGATAGCTGGAATGCTCAAGTGCAAAACGCAAATAAATTGTTCAATGAACTTACTGATGAACAAATGCAGAACGAAGTAGCTCCTAAACGCAACAGAGGAATTTATTTATTAGGACATCTTACAGCAGTTAATGATAAAATCTTGCCATTATTAGGTTTTGGCGAACAATCTTATTCGCAATTGAATGATCCCTTTTTAGCTAAGCCAGATAAATCGGTTATGGAAATTCCAACCGTTTCTGAACTAAGAAATTATTGGAATGGCTCCACTGCCATTCTTGAAAAGCATTTTAGTAGTTTAACACCTGATGAATGGTTTGCAAAACACACCTCCGTATCTTCAGAAGATTTTGCAAAAGAACCACATCGCAATCGGTTGAATGTAATCATCAGTCGAACTAATCATTTGGCATATCATTTAGGACAATTAAGTTTTTTGAAAAAATAATTTATTGTTGAAATTAGTTTACAAATAATAGCCCCATAATTTGGTGCTATTATTTGTATTTTATTTAAAATTTCTATGGAAGATTTACGTTGCCAAATAATCCTATCGCTTACTAACTTTATTGTTACAGATCACGCGTTGACGACTACTTTTAAATCGATGAACATCATCACATTTTTTTGCCACATGTTTGGTATTTCTCTCCTGAACCCTTTCTCTCCACATATTGAAACTACTACGTTTCATTTCAGCACGCATCAAACGAATGACCATTGATTCGCTTAATCCAAACTGATTTTTAATAGCCTCAAAGGGTGTTCGATCTTCCCATGCCATTTCAATAATTCTGTCCACATCAACAATGTTTAATACAATCGACATAATAAATCTATTTGATAATTTTAAATTACTTGATGATTAAATGGCTGTATCACCATCTCAGAAATAACGCCAGATATGGGCTGTTGACACAAGAACCAAATTGCTTTCGCTGCTTCTTCTGCAAGTATCATTTTATCACGTTGTACTTTTAAATCAATGGTATCCCAAAAAGAAGAATCAACACCTCCCAAAAACAATTGAGTAATTCTGATATCGGTACGCTTTAATTCTTCTCGAAGTGATTTCATCATCCCATTTAATCCGTACTTACTCGCTGCATAAGCGGCAGCGCCAGCCATAGGAGTCTTTCCTAAAACTCCTGGTATATTAATGATCAATCCTTTCTTTTGGACCTTCATAGCAGGAAGAAATGCTTGCACTAAATTAAAGGCACCCATTAGATTTACATCAATTGATTTCCTGAAATCTGAATCTGTTAATTGCTCGAAGGGTTTTATTATTCCAATTCCCGCTGCATTAATAAGAATATCAATTGCTGGTATTGATTGATGAATTTTTTCCGCTACTTCATTCACTTGCTGTAGAGAAGTAATATCCATTTCAAATTGCCGTGAAATAGGAATACCATAGCTTGAAGTAAATGTTATTAAGCGATCAGCATCTCTACTTGTCGAGTACACAATAGCACCCGACTGGCTAAGCTGCTTTACTGTTTGTTCGCCAATGCTTCCAGTTGCACCCACAATTAGCACATGCTTATCTTTAAGTTTTTCCATAAAATGTTAACAAATGACTACTCACTTTGTTTGTATGTCATGAAAGAAATAACATTAATATTCCCACATCAACTTTTTAAGGATCACCCATCCGTTGATACTTCCAGAGAAATTTGGATCATTGAGGATGTGCTATTTTTTAATCAATATAATTTCCACAAGAAGAAATTAGTTTTGCACAGAGCTTCTATGAAATACTATGTGGATCAATTAACCTTAAAAAAACATAAGGTAAAATATATTGAATGTGATGATGTATTAGCAAACACAAAAATATTGTTCGAGCATTTCAAACTCTCAGGAGTAAATACTATTCACTATTGTGATGTTGTAGATTATCTTCTTGAAAGAAGAATAAATCGTTATGCAGCGGTTAACACTATAAAGCTAATAAAAAATGAAAGTTTAAATTTTATTTGTACTCTAAATTATTTAACTGATTACTTCAAAGATAAAAAAAGATTTTTTCAAACTGAATTTTACATTGATCAACGAAAGCGATTCAATATTTTAATCACAAATGAAAAACCATTGGGAGGGAAATGGACTTACGACGTTGAGAACCGAAAAAAAATTCCTACAAAAACGATTATTCCCGCTTTTCAAAAAAATACTGCTAATAAATTTGTTAATGAAGCAATCGATTATGTAGACAAGAAATTTTCAATTAATTTCGGGGAAACGAAGTCTTTTGTTTATCCCATTACGCATCATGATGCCGAAAATTGGCTTGATACTTTTTTAGAGGAACGATTTCAGAATTATGGAATTTATCAAGATGCAATAGTGAAGAATGAAACATTTTTGTTTCATAGTATCCTAACACCGATGCTTAATATTGGTTTGCTTGAACCACAACAAGTAATTGAAAAAGCAATAAACATTTCTAACAAAAATAATATTCCATTAAATTCATTAGAAGGATTTATTCGACAAGTATTAGGTTGGCGCGAATTTATACGAGCTGTTTATTCCTTAAAAGGTGTTGAAGTAAGAAAGAAAAATTATTGGGATCATCATCGAAAAATTCCGAAATCTTTCTATGAAGGAACAACTGGTATACCTCCAATAGATGAAACAATAAAGAAATTGAAAGCGAATGCTTATTGTCATCATATTGAGCGATTGATGGTACTAGGGAATTATATGCTTTTGAGCGAATTCGATCCTGAAGAAGTATATAAATGGTTTATGGAAGTATTTATAGACTCCTACGATTGGGTAATGGTGCCAAATGTTTTTGGCATGAGCCAATTTGCAGATGGTGGTTTCATGAGTACGAAGCCTTATATTTCTGGATCAAATTATATTTTAAAAATGAGTGATTATAAGGCGGGAGATTGGTGTATTACATGGGATGCCTTATACTGGAATTTTATTCATAAACATCAACATTCCTTTGCAAAAAATCCTCGAATGAGCATGATGGTACATCAAGTAAATAAAATGAACCCTGAACGTTTTAATTATTTACAAGAAATTGCATTGAACGAATTAGCAAAAAAATAATGACAAGGAAAAAACCATGGAACCGAATTGATGGACCAGTCTACAGTGTTTCTTCTTACCGCGAAAATAATAACAACATGAATATTTGCACGTATGTTACTGCCCTCTCTATGCAACCCAAACGATTCGTAGTAGGGATATATAAGAACACTTGTACGCTTAAAAATGTAATGGCGCATCCTAGTTTTATTTTACAACTTTTATCGAGTAATCAATACACTCTTGTAAAATTATTAGGCAAAACGAGTGGCAATTCTCATGACAAAATCGCTATGCTAAAAGCTCCATTGATAAAGAGGAATGAATTTCATGTATTGCAAGAAGCATGTGCATTCATTCACTTAGTTGTTTTGGAATGGATTGATGTTGGTGATCACTGGGCAACAATATGTGAAGTGATTTCTTATAAAAATCTAAATGAGGAGAGGCCACTTACACTTGATATTTTAAGATCTAAAAAAATTATTCGCGCTTAATGTCAATTAACTTATATTTCCCAACTGATTACTTATCAATCTTAAATCGTATCAATGAAATTGATCCCATCGCTTATTCAAAAACAAGAAATTACTTAAATGGTAAAGTTACTTATCTATCTCCCTATTTATCAAAAGGTGCTATTAGTACAAAACAAATTATGGATAATGTATTATCCAAACATACTTTAACATCTGCGCATAATTTAATTTTTGAATTGGCATGGCGAGAATATTGGCAAAAAATATGGTTACGTGAAGGGGATAAAATATTTGATGATCTTATAAATACACAAACTGAGGTAGTAAATTTTAATATACCCAAAAATGTTATAAATGGAAATACTACTATCACAGCAATAGATAACAGTATTAAATTATTAATTAAAAATGGATATATGCATAACCATTTGCGAATGTATGTCGCATCCATTTGTACAAATATTGCAAAAGCTCATTGGAGTTCACCGTCGAGATGGATGTATTACCATCTATTAGATGGAGATTTAGCTAGTAATTCATTGAGTTGGCAATGGGTTGCAATGACATTTAGCAGCAAAAAATATTATTGCAATCAAGAAAATATCAATAAATATTGTTCAACATCTGATAAAGAAACTTTTCTGGATAAATCTTATGAAGAGTTATCCAATACAGAAGTTCCAAAAATTCTTCAGGATAATATACCCTTTTTATACACAACGGAATTACCAGATACGCATCCAATTACTGTCGATCCCAACTTACCATTACTAATTTATAACTCTTATAATTTAGATCCACTCTGGAGATGTGATTTAAACGCGAATCGGATTCTATTACTTGAACCATCGCATTTCAAAAAATTCCCCATTTCAGATTTGGTGCTAAATTTTATTTTAGCACTTGGGGAAAACATTAAGGGGCTTCAACTATTTACGGGCGAGTTTTCAAAATTAATTGCAGATACTAAATTTCCTATAATAATTGCTAAAGAACATCCAACTGCAAATCATTACAAAGCTTTATTTGATGAAAGAGAATGGATGTTCCCCTCTATCGAACCTACAGGAAATAGTTTTATGTCATTTTGGAAAAAATGTGCACAAAAATATTTAGCGAATACCTTTAAATAGTTTTTCTAATGGATGGTCGTATCAATTTTAAACGAAGAAGCATTTTTTATTTAAGCTAATCAATTGCCTGAGTTATACTGGTCCCACTAATACACATCTAATTAGTGGTCTAAAAAATAATTCTACATAAAAAACTCGCCTCTACTACCCTATTATGGAATAGAGGCGAGCAAATATATTTACTCTACTACTGGAGTTCCGTCCTCCTTATAGGCAACTTCTAACTTACGAGCACCTGATTTAATATCTGCTTCGTAAATTAATCCGTGCTTCGCGGTATCGGTTTTATCAGCTTCCCTAATTTCCCAACCTGGATACTTTAAAGTGATAGCATCAATTACTCCTTTTGGTAAACTCTTGATTGGAATTTCCGTTTCTGTTTCTAACCATTTTCCATCCAATCCAAAATTTGCAGAAATTTTATTGCCATCTAAAGTAAATTCCGCTTCCCATTCTTTAGCGCCTTCTTTCCCCCAACTTACTTTTGTAGCAGTCGGGAATTTTTTTTCAAATGATTTCAATACAGACGATGGAGGTGTTCCCGCATAAGAACAGCTGAACATTATTAAAATGCTCGAAAACAATAAAATTAACTTTTTCATGATTTTTTTATTTAAGATTAAAGTATCATTGAATCTACTTGACATAGTAAATTAAAACTAAAATAAACCTAAATTATCGGTGGACGAAATATAGAGGAACGGAAATTAGAATAATAACATCGTACTTGAAAAAATGGCAGTTTTATTTTCAATATCTGGCTTACATCCTTATTAACAATAAATTTTTGAGATGCGAAATAATTTTGTGTTTGGTGATGAAACTGGAGTGAAGTATGTGGTTTTTGCAAATCACCTTTGTCGTGATTGTCAATTAAACAATCAAAATTGATCAAGTGATCCGTAACAAAATCAACTATAGTCATGTCATGATCTTCCGTTGCTTTACAATGTTGATACATAGCACTCATCTCTGTCAATGCCGAAAAATCTCCTAGAGGCAAGCAAAGGTTACCTATCAAATAATAGGTCATGAGTAATATGGAAGTAATTCGTGTCAACGTATACTTTTAAACTCCGAAAGTAAGTAAATATTGTGATTAATAAATGATGGTATAAAAGATAAACTCCTATTACAGATCATGCAAATTTTATTTGGTATAAGTACAATTATTCATATTCTTTGAGGCAATAATTGCTCAGTGAAACATTCGATATTCAATCACAAAAAAAGAGCTAACTCTCGACGAGAATTAGCACTTTTTAATATGGAAATTATTAATGCATTATTTTAAGTTCATTTAAAAGATATCCTGCACCCGCATACTTATCTATAACCCAAAGTGCGTATCGAATATCTGCACAAATTGTTCGTTTATAATGAGGATCGTAAGCAATATCACCTGACATTGCCTCCCAATTTCCATCAAATGCTAATCCAATTAATTCTCCTTTACCATTTATTACCGGACTTCCAGAATTACCTCCCGTAATATCATTCGTGGTGATGAAATCAATTTTCAAAACTCCATTTTGTCCGTATTGTCCATAATCCTTTTTCTTATAGAGGTCAACCATTCTATCTGGCAAATTAAATTCGTCATTTGATTTATCCATCTTATCCATCAACCCTTCCATCGTTGTATAATAATTATAATACACTGCATCACTTGGATAATAATCAGCCACCTTTCCATAACTCACGCGCATTGTACCATTCGCATCAGGATAAAACTTTTTATCTGGACTCATCAAACGCAATCCTTCTACATATAACCTCATGTTTTTATCGATGATGTTTTGCTGCGCTTTTAAATTACCACGAATGGTAGAAATATAATGCGTATAAATCTCAGTGATGAGCTTATACGCAGGATCATGAATAAGCATTTTTAATGTTGGTTTAGCAAGAAATTTATTTACAGATGCTTCATTTGTGAATAAACTATGTTTAAAAATAGCATCTGCTACTTTATTCATATCGCCATCGTGCTTATTTAAAAGTTTAATGAAATATGGCGATTGCTGACTAATGGAAACATCTTTACTATACAACCCTAATAATCCAACAACTATTTTTTTATCGGTATTGACACTATATTCAGAAAAATAATCGGCACTTGCTTTTAGAAGAGGAGTAAGAGCGTTTTTAAGGTCTTCTTCTTTCGCATCTTTATTTTCTAAAATTTTTCCTAATCCAGAAAAACTATAGGCATAAGGAAGAATTTCTGTTCCCATAATTGCCTCTTGGAAATACACTTTCGCAATATTGTATTTCATCATTTCGATATATGCATTGGAGAGATTGGAGGTTACATTGCCATATCGTTGTTTTAAATCAACTGTTGTACTTGCCCAAGTATTAAAATCTTTTTCTTGTGCTTCTTTTTGATCAACAACATGCATACGTTTCAAACCTTTTGTAGCTCCAATAAAATATTTCCAATAATTACTTACACGTGCATACTTTGCATCATACATTATGCGTACAGTATCAATCGAATTCATATCTTTTTTCATAAGATCTAATTTCACTGTGCGAATTTTTACAATTGCTGGATTACTTTGTTCAATATCCATCTTAACGCCCGCTGATGCGCGATAGCGATCTGTTCTTCCTGGATAACCTAAAATCATAGTGAAATCATCTTTATTTACACCTGCTAAACTAATAGGTAAGAAATGCTTAGGCTTATAGGGTATATTATCTTTCGAATATTCAGCCGGCTTTCCTTCAGGCGACATATACACACGAAAAACAGAAAAATCCCCAGTATGTCGAGGCCACATCCAGTTATCTGTATCGGCTCCATAATTACCAATTGCTTTAGGAGGTGCGCCGACCAGTCGAACATCTTTGAAAACTTCATAAACAAACATATAAAATTCATTGCCTTGCAAAAATGATTTTACATCAACACGATATCTTCCCTTTTCAGAATTTTCCTCTTGAAGTTGCTTGGTTGCCTTAGCAAATACATCCATCCTTGTTGGTTCACTCATCGTATCAATCATCATTGATTTAATGCGTGTTGTCACGTCATCCATTCGAATAAGAAAGGAAGCAGTAAGACCAGGATTTGTAAGCTCTTCACTTTTATTCATCGCCCAAAAACCATTCGTAATATAATCATGCGCTTCTGTACTGTGATTCTGAACATAATCAAAACCGCAATGATGATTAGTGAATAATAGTCCTTGATCAGAAACCATTTCTCCAGTGCAAAAACCTCCAAAAGACACGATTGCATCCTTAAGTGATGAATTGTTAATGCTATAAATTTCTTCCGCCGATAATTTCAGTCCAGCCTTCTGCATATCCGCTTCGTTCAGTCGTTGAATTAGCATTGGAAGCCACATTCCTTCATCAGCACGACTCATCTGTGTAGCAAACAGACTAATTAATATAATGATTGATACTATTCTTTTTAACATGATTTATTGAGTATAATTTTCAATAACAAAGGAAGTGATTATATTCAACGAATGGTTACTTTTTCGTCGAGGGAATTCTTGCATTCGTCTAAAAATAAACATTATGACAAATGCTTTGTTCTGCTGTTTTCGTAAACTAATACAAAACGGATTCCATATAGAATCCGTTTTGTATTAGAATAAATTTATCAAAAATTTACATCAATATTCCAGCAATGGTAGCCGATAAATAAGAAGCGAGTGTACCGCAAAGAAGTGCTTTCATTCCTAACTTAGCGAGATCTGCTCTTCGTGTTGGAGCTATTTCACCAATACCACCGATTTGCATTCCTACACTCGAAAAATTGGCGAAACCACAAATGGCAATGGAAACAATAAGTAAACCTTTTTCAGTAACGATAGGAACAGTTTTATGAGCGAGGTTTTGAAATGCAACGAATTCATTAATAGAAAGTTTTTGACCCAGTAATGTTGCTACTCCATTCACATCTGCGGAAGGAACACCCATTGCCCATGCAAGTGGATAAAATATTTTTCCGAAGATCCAATTAAGTGTTAAATCAAATGATGGATTGAATAGATGAGCTATAGCAGTTAACATCCAATCTACCATCGCGATTAATGCAATAAATCCAATCAACATTGCAATTACATTCATTGCAATTTTAAATCCATCACCAGCACCATGAGAAATCGCATCAACAGCATTTATATAGGGACTTTTCACTTCTAACTTTACTTTACCCATTGTCTCGCTAACTTTCGTTTCTGGAAAAACAATTTTAGAGATCACCAAAGCACCTGGTGCAGCCATTAAACTTGCTGCAATTAATTTTGGAGCTAAATCCATTCCTGCTTGCGCACCCATATTCACGTATACCACTAAAATTCCGCCTGCAATACATGCTAAACTTCCACTCATACTTGCGAGCAATTCACTTTGCGTCATTGTAGGAAGATATGGACGAATCATTACTTGAGCTTCCACCTGACCAACGAATGCACTTGCGACATTACTCAATGCCTCTGCACCACTCACACGCATTACAAAATTCATTGCTCGTGCAATTACTGATACCACACGTTGCATCACACCAAAGTGGTATAAAATAGCAACAAGCACACATACAAGAATAATAGTTGAAGTTACATTAAAGGCAAAAACAAAACCTCCATTAATATAATTTCCGATAGTTCCATCGAATTTGGAGACAGCAATTCCTCCATAAACAAAAGAGGCTCCTTGTCGTGCAAACTGTTCAATCTTCTCCATACCATGACCTAATTTTTGAAAAAAAGCAGTGACTGGCGGAATCTTTAAGACAAGAATTGCAATAAGTAATTGTAAGCCTACACCACTCAAAACTAGACGATAATTTATTGCCTTTCGATTATTTGAAGCTAAGTAAGCAATACCAAAGATGAGCGCGATACCAATAAGTCCGGTAAATCTTTCCATAATGATTTATAAGGTGAGTTTAAAGATTAACTCTACGAATATACGTTTCTAAATAATATAATCGGTTTAAGCGATAAATCATTTATAAATGAATAGAACTACATATTGGTTCTTTAAGATTATTCCGATTAAATTGATAGTAGAATTACATTGCCTACTTGAACTTTGAATGAGCTGAATATCCATTATGCATTTAATTTACAATACAGAAATCAGATGAAATCTTCATTTTGAATCTTATAGTAGAATCATCATCGAGTTATAACTAATTTGATTTTGCTATCTTTCGAAAATTGTTTTGCACATACCATTCAAATATCAAACAATACCATTCAAAATACTCAGTCAAAATAAAATGCAACTATTAAAAAGAATATTTCTCCTATATTTTCTTTTACTATTTTCTTCCGTCAATGCTGGGGTATTGGACAGTTTAATGAAAACCGGAACCGATTTATATTTACATGGTGAGTATAAAAAATCAACAATTTATTTTTCTAATAGTATAGACCTTGCAAAAAAAGAAAACAATAAAAAAGAGCTCGCAAATGCATATAATAATTTAGGGAATGCGTTATCAAAAATCGGAGAATCCGTAAACGCCCTCAAGTTTTATCAATTATCTATTTCAGTTGCTGAAATGAATAACGACCAACAGCGCATAGCAAAAACAACAAAAAACATTGGAACACTTTATTCAGAACAAAAAGATTTTGTTACTGCCCTAAGATATTTTGAGTCTGCTTCTTCATTAGCAGTTAAGTTAAACGATTCCATCTTAATTGCCGATTGCTTAAACAATCAAGGCGTTGTTTACGAGCAACAAAATAAATACGACAAAGCTGTGGAGGTGTATTCCAAAGCGCTTGAAATATATACTGCTAAAAATGAAGCTGGTAAAATTTCCATGTCGCTGAACAACCTTGCAATTGTATATAAATATCTAAAAAAATATTCCCAATCAATTAATTATTACGAACAAGCATTAGCACTTTCCATTAAACAAGATGATAAATTTATTGTTGCTGCTACGCTGAATAACTTAGGAAATGTGTATGCGCTTACAGGAGACTACCATCGCTCACTTAGTTTATGTAAAGAGGCCCTAGAAAAATCAAAAGAAATTAATGCAATAGAAATTATAATTGAAACGTATGATGGCATTTCTATAGCCTATGAAAAATTACAAAAATTTCCTGAAGCGATTGCTTATAGAAAGATGTATGAAGAAGAAAAATTTAATTTCATAAGTAGTGAACGTTCTGGTCAGCTAGCGGAATTAAAAACAAAATATGAATCCGACAAACAACTAGATGAAATTGCATTGTTAAAAAAAGATGAAACGATAAAAAATCTTTCCATCCGAGAGCAAGAAATTGAAATTCAAAAGCGCAATTACTTATTGGCACTTTGTATTTTACTAATATTTACAATTGCTGGAATAGCATACCAATGGAATAAAAGTTACCTATTAAAAAGTAAAATTTCACAACAGCAAGCCATCAAAGAATCAGAAGAAAAGGAACGTATTCGTATTGCAAAAGACATTCATGATGAATTAGGATCTGGATTAACAAAAATTAATTTCCTTTCAGAAACAGTTTTAAAAAACTCCAATGAATATATAAATTCTAAGCTCAGTTCCATCTCTGAAACATCGAAAAATCTAATCGAGAATATGCGCGATCTTATTTGGGCATTAAATCCTGATAATAGTACATTAGACAATCTCATTGTTCGTATTCGGGAATACACTACAGATTACTTAGAAGAATTTCCTATTGAACTTACGAATAATTATCCAGATGTTATAACTGATTTACAAATATTGAAAGAAGGTCATCGTAATATCTTTATGTCAGTAAAAGAGATATTAAATAATATTGTAAAACATTCTTCAGCTACTAAGGTTGCAGTAAATGTTAGTCTTTTTAATAATACACTTTCCATTATTATCAACGATAATGGTGTTGGCTTTGAAACAGAACAAACATTTTCCGGAAATGGCCTTAAAAATATGAGACATAGAATAACTATTTCAGGTGGTCAAATTGACTTAGATAGCTCCAAACAGTCAGGTACTACTTTAAGTATAATTGTTCCCCTTACAAATATTAGAAAATCATAAATACTACTTATGAGGTATAGTGAAATCAAAACATGCACGTAAATTTGATCATGGAAATAAAAGTTGGAATCATTGAAGATGAAAGGCAGATTCGTGAAAGTCTCGTAGCACTTATACATGGAAGTGAAGGATTTACTTGTACCCATGTTTTTGAAACCGCTGAGAAAGCTATTTTGCAGATTCCAGTTTTAAATTTAGATGTTATTTTAACAGATATTCATTTGCCAGGGAAGACAGGAATTGAAGCTGTTTCCATTTTAAAACCCCTTTGCCCCAAAACACAATTCCTAATGTGTACTTCTTTTGAAGATACTGAATCTGTTTTCAACGCATTAAAGGCAGGAGCAAGTGGTTACATCACAAAAACAACGCAACCAATTAAGATTTTAGATGCAATCACAGATCTTTATTTAGGTGGTTCGCCAATGAGTAGTCATATCGCTAGAAAAATTGTTAGCTCCTTTCAAGTTAAAGAAGTGAATACTGAGCTACAAAAGCTTTCAACACGAGAAAAAGAAATGCTTGAAGCACTTTCTAAAGGATTACGGTACAAAGAAATTTCGGATAAGTTTTTTATCAGCACAGAAACCGTAAGAAAACATATTCGTAACATCTACGAAAAATTACAAGTAAATTCGCGAACAGATGCGTTGAATAAAGTATATGGGTTAAAGGCCTAGATGAAAATATTTTATATCGTGGTTTATTTATTTCTGTTCTTCAAATAATCTTTTAATAAATTATTGATTTTTCTTCTCACTCTTTTATTTGTATTAATTACTACTAAAAGGTAATTGTTCTTGGTGTTTTTTGATGTACTTTTGAAAAAATTAAATTATCTAGTAATTATCTGACATCCAAAAAAAATATGAAAAAACTATTCGCAAAAACATGGCTCTTGATAGCAATTATTGCCTTTATTGCTATCAAGGCAAAAGCGCAAGAAGTAAAGGAAGTAATTCAGCCATTATCAAAAAAAGCATACAAAGGATTTATGTATGATACGGATAAAGATGCTGCAGGCAATATCAAAGTAACGTATGTGATGCGTGGTGAAAAAAAAGATGAGCAAGATAATTATGAAGAATATAGTTTCGATAACACACTGAAATTTTTATCTACAAAGGATGTCCAGGTAAAAAGAGAACCTCATGCCGATATTGAAAAAACTTATTATTACGCTAGTGTTGGTGGGATCTCTTCGTTCGATGTACTCAGCATGAAATTAAAACTATCGAAACAAGTACAACAACGGACATGGAATTATAAAACTTCCCGTTACATGATTAAAAAGGTGGTTTCTAACGAAACGATCAAAGCCAGAAATGATAATGGAAGAGTTTATATTGGTTATGCTTCCTATCAATCTGAAGATCCGAACAAAAGCGGGGTTCAGGTAATTGCAAAAATGGATTCGAAAGAAAAAAATCAAGCAGATAAATTCTATATTCTCCTATTCGATGATAAACTGGAATTAAAAGAAAATCCAATTGATCTTACCGGTTCTTACACATTAGTATTTTGCGATCAACTGCCAAATGAAAACACAGTGATGGTATTTGCTCCTTCTAAAGGAAATGGTGATGCGAATAATTATGTCTATTTTCAATATGATATTGAAGGCAATTTAAAAACAAAGGTAGAATTTAAAAGTCCCTCGAATGCAATGCTTGTAACAGCTGCTTTTGAAAACAATGGAAATATTTATTTCAGCGGCAGTTCTACTAAATCAACCGAGAATTATGCTCAAGTATTCGGGGAGTATGCGCCAATTTATAATCCTGGATTTTATGAAGGTGGCGATAACCGCTATGATGCTAAATGGCAAAAATTAGCCAATGAAAAAATGGACAACTTTCATCTGCTAAAATTTACAGACAATAAATTAATCTTCGCATCAACAACTCCAATAAGCGAATTCAAAAGTAAGTTTAAAACTTCCGCTACTGATAAAGGTTCTGATCCTTACAAGGGAAAAAAGTTTCATGTCGAGCAATTTTATGTTACTGCTGATGAAGATTATTTAATCGCTGGTCAGTTGAAAGAAAGAGTAAAGCTTGGCGAGAGTTCTGTAATCGCTTATGAAGATATTGTTTGTTTTCAGTTCGACAAAACGGGAAAGTTAAAGGCACAGTTTGGCGTTAACAAAATGAATAATGATAAGAAAAGTGAGATCTTTGAGATGATTCAACACTTCTATCCATCCTCTGATGGAAAAAGCGTTTATTGGGAAGTATTAGAGGTAAAAGGAACCAAAGGATACGCTTCTTTTATGGATGCTTATAACGGAAGACAAACATTTCATGCTTTATTTTTTCCACGCATCGCGAAGGTTGATTTAACAACATCTACACTTAACTCTTTTAAAGTTCTTGGCGATGAAAAATTCTATTTAAGAAAAGATTTTCCTGGAGCGTATGATGAAAAAGATAAAACAATTACTTACTTCGGTCATGATGAGGACTATAAAAAAATGTGGATTGGAAAAGCAATTTTGCAATAATAATTTCACATTGTAAATAAACAAGCAAGGCTTCCAAATTGGAAGCCTTGCTTGTTTATTTTTTAGAATCATTTTCTTTTCTTCTCATGGAGTGCTATCAATTTTTTCTGAGAAACAATCAACTCTTTCAATGCTTCATTTTCTTTGATAAGCGTCTCCAATTTTTGCTTTATTAATTCCAACTCCGTTTTATAAAATGCTTCAAGTTCATTTGGACCAAAGACTTTACCATCAAAACTTTCTATTTCCGATTCTGAAATATTGAGTGCTTTCAAAATTGCCATCAACGTATAATGGTTCGTCTTACCCGTTTGCTCAATGAAAGATACCATTGATCGCGTTTTATTAATTTTCTTAGCCAGATCCTCTTGAGTAAGTCCCTTAAAAGCCCGTAGCATTTTTATTTTCTTTCCTATATGTAATACCCGTTTCTGCATAAACTTATGTTGAGACGAAGGACTTATATTTGTAGTTGTCAAAAAGACAATTATATTTGCTAAATGACAATTTATGATTAGAACTGCTTTCAAGGTTCTTTACGCGTTTAAAACACTAATAATTAGATAATTACATTTAAAAATCGATTCCGTGATAAAACAAAAGTAAACTTGAATCGCAAAAAATCATAAATTATCGTTTTAATAAAATACTCAAAAAATCATTGTTTTCATTTGGCCTCTATTAGCAAAAACAACATGTCTTTAAAAGAAAAATGGTAATAGAAAACTCATTCGGTTTGTAATGAGATTATAAATGACTGTCCCAATCATATAAAGCACTTTAGAATAAACATGAAATATCTAATAAAACTAATCGACAGTGCCATTTATTTATTTATTTATTTATCGTCCCATTTTCAGTTTTATTTGTGTTCCCTAAATTTTTCCGAGAATTAGATTCGAAATTCTATTCACCTCCATTTATATATTATATGGATAAAACTGGTGTCATATTCATGTGGTCAGGCGCTCTTTTAGCGACTTTGTGTGGATTATTAATGTTCTTAAATAAATTTGGTTCTGTTATTCCTTTTATTAAACCAACTAAACTTGTAACTTCTGGACCATATGCCTTAGTAAGGCATCCAATGATGTGGGCATTACTATTTGTCCTTTTTGGAGAGGTGATTACGTATTGCTCCCTATTTACTTTTTTATGGTTAACAATTTGGTCAAGATTATCATATATTTATATTTGTGATTATGAAGATCCGTATCTTCTTCAATGTTTTGGTGAAGAATATTTACAATATTCTAAAAAAGTTCCTAGATGGATTCCAGGAAGTAAACCACAACCAATAATATAGTGAAATTTAATAATTATTTCAATAAAAGTGCCGCTTTAAAAAACTTTGCATAAGCAGAGCCTTCGTGTAAAAGTTCGAACAATAAAAGATGAGATAAATAAATTGTGGCAAGCAGCACCAAAGGAATATGCAATGGCAAAAGGGAGGGTTTCATTGGCGGCGGAAGAATAGTGTCACCTACCATTACCGCCACCAAAAACAGCACCTAATACGATCAATGCAGCACTACCGAATAAAATTCTTTCAATCCATTTTGTAGCATCAGCACTTTTGCGCTCATTATTACATGCAGTATCTGTAAAAGTTTGACAGTTGTATGAAATTGGTTTATAACTCTCGCCTCTAAGAATTTCTTTCAACCCAACTTCAATTACTTTCAATGAAGCATTAAACATTTCTTATTATAAATATATAATGGCCTTCCGTTTTTAAAATCTGTTGCAGTTGTAATACTCGCCTTTCCAAAATAATAGTGCTTATGTAAAAAATATTCAATAACGTATAAGTCCTTACCTAAGTATATTCCAGGATGCATTACCTGCGAGTGTCATCCAATCTTATAGCGGAAAAACACTTTTCCACTATTTTCATTAAAGAAAATTGCAAAAACACTTTCGTCAGTATTTACAATTTGAACGTAATCATTGTAGAGATAGAAAATTTCTATGATTACTTTTTTCTTCTATTATAATGTGATTGATTTGTTGGATGAAGTGAAATATTCTCAGCTGAGGCTTTTGAATAAATTGCAGCTTCTGTTCGCTTAAATTTATAAGCAATGAGACCTGTGGGTGTGTTTCCGTTGCTAATTTTTCAAGCTTCTTCAAGTCTTCTGTAGACCAAGTTTTACCTGAATTTTGTACATTTTTCATATTTATTTTATTTACGATTTTAATTTCTTTATCAATTTTTCTATTTCATCTAATGGCAAACGATCATTACAAATCTTTAGTCTTTCTAAAAACTCAACTCCTACTTCTGACGTAATAACTTTGTTGTCAACCATAATTTCAATAACCCACAAACTTCCATGAACCGTAACTCCTTGCTCAATTGCTTCGCTTTTTAACTTAGCATCTCCAGTCAATAAAGGACATTTCAATTGCTTTGCTTTCCATAAAACTGTTTTATCAATAAGTGTTTTAAAAACTCGCTTTGTTTTAAACTTTTCTATTTCCTCAATTTCTTTTTCACTTAACTCAAAAACAATTAGCTTTTGAGAACGGATGAACATTTCAATTTGTTCTTTTTGTTCCGATTCTAGAATTTCTCCTTTTACAAAATCAGTAGTGCAGATTTCAAAATCCAAAGCAAAGAATTCAGGCAATGCCTTTATCTTAATAATATCAAAAAATACGCTGCTATCTGTAATAATTAGTTTCATATTATCTGATGCAATTGTTCTTTAAATTTCCATGCACTCATTCCAAGATAATATGCTGCTTCGTTTATAGTTAAAATTTCCTTTGACAAACCCATATAGACTAGTCGTTGAATCTTCACAGGTTTTTCCTTGCTCATAAATTTTCCAGGTTCATTCAAATGCAATTTTCTTTCTCTATAACCCACGTTGAACTTTCTATAAATAAAACTGGTGATGATACCAAGAAGTAATGCCCTTGAGAAAATAGCAGGAAAAGAAATCCCCCATCTTTCTTTTATCAAAATCAATTCATTTTGATAAAAATGAAATCTGTCTTTACTCAATTCTTTATTTGCCATATCTGCAGGATATAAAACAGCACAAGCAAACGAATGACGTAAATTTTCTTCTTCCTTATCAGTAAGTTTGTTTGAGAATTTTAAAGAGTGATGAGCCAATTCATGTAAAGCAGTAAATCTTTTTCTAACTACATCTTCACCTTCCTTCACACTTTTTTTCAGAACAATTATTTTATTAACACCAATATCAGCTTTCATTCCATCAAAACCTTCAGGAGCATCCAGCTCAATTACTTTATAACCTTTATCCTCTAACATCGCCACAACATCTGGGATAGGATCATAACCAAGCTTCCAAACTTCTCTCATTTTTTTTGCAGCAGTTTCAGCATCATCAGCATTCTCAATTACTTTATCATAAACAAAGTATTCTGACTTTTCATTTGGATTAATCAAATGTTCCAATTCTATGTAACGTTCACAATTTTCCTTAGTCTTTTCTTCAACCGAAACTTGTTCAGTTTTTGAAATCTTTGAAGAGTATTTTCTATAACTTATGTTTTTGAGTTCTATTTGGACAATAGGAATTGAATAGAAATAATCAACAGGCACATTCAACGAATTTGATAGGGCGATTAAAACCTGACTATCTGGTTTCATCTTGCCTTGTTCGTATTTATGTAATGCCTGACGAGAAACAACTTTTTCAAGTTTGGTTTCCAAGTCTTGTAAGGACATACCAGCCATCTTTCGTGCTGACACTAGCCTATTGCCAAATACATTTTCCATCATTCAATTTATTTCAGTTCTCATTATGGTTGACAAAAATAATAAATTATTATTTATTGTCAACCATTAATTTTATGAATTTTTTCACCAATCGGCTAAAATGCGTCCATCATAAAACCAAATTTGAAGGCAAACTGCAATAAAAAAAGTACTAGACGATTCTCTACCGAATAGTTATGACAGAGCTATTAACAGTGTTAAATGCGATGTGATTTATGATCATTATTTATTCATGGCATCCGAAGGCGACGACAGAGCATTCGGATAAAATTAATTTTACTGTTCTCTAATAAAAACTGCTTTTTTCTTATTTACCCGACAACAAATACTTATAAATATAATTTAGAGGAAAATCAACTATAATTTTAGAATCGAATTTTTTCCTATAAAATTACATTGTAAATTTGCAATAGTGATAGTTGAATAATTATTAAAAATATTTTTTATTCAAGGCAAATTCAATTTCGGGATTTTATCATATAAATTTTATAAAATATGACAGCAGTAGTTGGTATCTTAAATAAACATGCAATCGCAATTGCAGCAGATAGTGCAGTTACAATTGGAAGTAATGGTGAACGTAAAATTTTCAACAAGGCGAATAAAGTATTTGCATTATCAAAATTACATCCTATCGGAATAATGATTTACAATTCTGCATCTTTTATGTCGACTCCGTGGGAAACAATTATAAAAGTTTACAGAAAACAACTTGGTGAAATATCCTTTTCAACCTTAAAGGAATATGAAGAGAATTTTATCGAATTTCTTCGTTCAAAAAATTTTTATACGGACATTGCTCTGCAAGTTTCATTTTTGGAAGCATTCGCCTTAAACATTATAAACTCCGTGTTAAATGATATTCCAATCCAAAACAAAAACCTAATTGAAAATGCGTCTATTGAGAGCAAGGAGGGATTTTTAAATACTTTGGAAAAACTAATTGATAATTTAATTACGGATTGGGGTTCACAGACCGAATTTTGTCCAGAGTTTATTGATTACACCTTCGAGATGTTTTCGGATTACTCTAAAGAATTGTTTGATAGAATAAATCAACTTCGTTTTGTAACAAATGGAATTCTAATTTCGCCTACCCTTTTGCTAAAAATAAAACAAGCAGTCCACTCAATACTTAGAGCAAAAGAAGAATTAACAAATTTCACGGGGTTAATTTTCACAGGATTCGGAGAAGACGAAATTTATCCTCAACTAATCCCTATTGATATATCAATTGTAGTTGACAATAGACTACGTTATTTTGTAAATGAAAATAGGGCAGCTTCGATTTCAAACAGTAATAATGGAGCAGTTTGTCCATTTGCTCAAACCGATGTAATAGACACGATTTTGACAGGTATTGACCCATCTCTTGAAGCCGTTTATCTTAATAATTTTAATGCCTTGTTTAAACGTTATAATCAAACTATCTTGGATAGTATTGGTAATACAAATCCTCTTTTAAAAGAACAAATACAAAACCTCGACACGTTAGCAATTGTTAATGAATTCAGGTCGTTAAATCAACAAATTAAACAGGAAAACCATATAACACCATTAATGAATGCCGTAAGTAATCTGGCAAAAGAGGATCTTTCAGAAATGGCTGAAAGCTTAATTTACTTGACATATTTGAAAAGAAGAATTACCTTTGCAGAAGAGAGCGTTGGTGGACCTGTTGATGTTGCTGTTATTTCAAAAGGAGACGGCTTTGTATGGATAAAGCGAAAACACTATTTTAAACCTGAATTAAACCAACATTTCTTCGACAACTATTTTAAAATTTAGAGATATGGAAACATTATCATTCAGTAAAAATTTCGCAAATAATTCTTACTCTAAAAAAAACATATTATCCGCTTTTAAAGATCCGTCTGAAAAAGACTTAAACATTCATCAAGGAATGTCTGTAAAGGAAATTTCAGAAATTTTTACGGAAAAAATAATTGCAGTTGTAAAAGAACAATTTGAAGCAACGAAAGCACAATTTGAAGCTAAAAAAAGTAAATAACCTTTTTTAATACTCTTCAGATTTCATTAATAATGCCCTGTACCTCTTTTCCTTGGCACGACAACGGAATGGCTTATGCGCAGATCCAAAAATCCATTCGTTATTGTTGGCGTGTTTTATCCAAAAACAGGAAATGCAGCTGAAAATTTTTAACCTTCAAAAAAGAGGCTTCATCTCTGAAGCCTCTTTCGCAATTCGTATAATTTATTTTTTTCAATTCTGCATTCTAAATTCTTAACTCTGAATTAAGCCAGCGTTCTTTTCACCGAAACATTTTCATATCCTTCAATGATATCACCAACGCGAATGTCATTATATCCTTGAACATTTAATCCGCAATCCATTCCTGCTTGAACTTCTTTTGCATCGTCTTTGAAACGTTTCAAGGAAGCTAGTTCGCCGCTGAATGCAACGATACCATCACGAACAATTCGAATCTTCGTATTACGATTTATCTTGCCATCTAATACCATACATCCTGCAATCGTACCCACTTTCGGTATCTTGAATATTTCACGCACTTCAACATTACAAGTGATCTTCTCTTCAAATTCTGGAGCAAGCATTCCTTCCATCGCAGTTTTCACTTCATTGATAGCATCATAGATGATAGAATACAAACGAATATCAATTTGTTCATTCTCTGCAATCTTACGCGCACTCACCGAAGGACGAACTTGAAATCCAATGATGATCGCATTCGAAGCCGAAGCAAGCATTACATCCGACTCTGAAATCTGACCCACACTCTTATGAATTACATTCACTTGAATCTCTGGATTAGAAAGTTTCAATAACGAATCTGCTAATGCTTCTACGGATCCATCCACATCACCTTTCACGATTACATTTAACTCTTTAAAGTTTCCAATCGCCAAACGACGACCGATCTCATCAAGTGTAATATGTTTATGGGTACGAATTCCTTGCTCACGTTGTAACTGTAGACGCTTGTTTGCAATCTCACGTGCTTCGCGTTCATCTTCCATCACATGGAACTGATCACCCGCTTGAGGTGCACCGCTCATCCCTAAAATCATTACAGGTGTTGATGGTCCTGCCTCCTCCACTTTTCCTCCACGCTCATTAAACATCGCTTTCACACGACCAGAATAACAACCAGCAAGTACTACATCACCAATGCGAAGTGTTCCGTTCTGAACTAAAATTGTTGTTACGTAACCTCTGCCTTTATCTAACGATGATTCAATTACTGTTCCTTTTGCATTACGATCTGGATTTGCTTTCAAATCTAATAATTCAGCTTCCAATATCACTTTTTCAAGCAACTTCTCCACATTCAATCCTTGCTTAGCTGAAATATCCTGACTTTGGATTTTTCCACCCCACTCCTCTACAAGTAGGTTCATGGATGCTAATTGCTCTTTTATCTTTTCAGGATTTGCTCCTGCTTTATCAATTTTATTGATTGCAAAAACGATCGGTACATTCGCTGCCTGCGCATGATTTATCGCTTCACGCGTTTGAGGCATCACACTATCATCAGCCGAAACAACGATGATGGCAACGTCGGTTACTTTCGCACCGCGTGCACGCATCGCAGTAAATGCTTCGTGACCTGGTGTATCTAAGAAAGTAATTTTTCGTCCGCCTTCTAACTTCACTTCATACGCACCAATATGCTGTGTGATACCACCTGCTTCACCAGCAATAACATTCGCTTTACGGATATAATCCAGCAACGATGTTTTACCATGATCTACGTGACCCATTACCGTAACGATTGGTGCACGAGTAGAAAGTTCTTCCGGACTATCAACAGCATCTTGAATTGCTTCTTGAATATCGGCTGATACGAATTCGATTTTATATCCGAATTCACCGGCAACAACAGTAATAGTTTCTGCATCTAGACGCTGATTGATCGATACAAAAAGTCCTAGACTCATACAGGTTGAAATAATCTGAACTACTGGAACGTCCATCAATTTTGCTAATTCGTTAGCAGATAAAAATTCTGTAACTTGAATTACTTTTTCTGATTGTTCTGTTGCAATTGCTTCTTGTCGTTGCGCATGCAAATCGCGTTTTTCCTTACGGAATTTTGAAGCTCTAGATTTTCCAGTTCCACTTAAACGAGCAAGTGTTGCTTTAATCTGATCTTGTATCTCTTTTTCTGTTGGTTCTACTTTTGGTCCAATTGGAACAATTGGTCCACGAGGTCCTCTGTTAGGTCCACGATTTGGTCCACCTGGTCCTCTATTTGGTCCGCCACCTTGTCCTGGAGGACGTGGTCCACCCTGACCTGCTGGACGATTTTGTCCTCCGGGCCCACCCGGTCCGCGATTTGGCGCTCCACCTGGAGTACGCTCACCGGGCTTAGCAGTTTGGTTAGATCCTGCTACAGGATTCGATCCCTTACGTTTACGCTTACGACGATCTCCTTCAAAATCAGAGGATGCGACAGGCTTTTTCTTGGATTGCTCCGTTGGCAAAACAATTTTACCAATAATATTGGGTCCTGATAATTTATCTATACGAACACTAATATGCTCTGGAGGTACTGGTGCAGAAGCAACGATTGGCGTTTCTTGTTTTTCAACTATTGGTTCAGGCTTTTTAACTTCCACCTTCACTGGTGCAGGCGCTAATGCACCTTTATTTGCCCCTGGCTTATGTACTTGTGATTTACCATCATGCGGCTTTACTTCAAGTGGCTTATTGCCATGAGACCTCGCATCAGGTCTCCTCGTATCAGGTCCCTTTGAATAACCAGATTTAGAAATTGGTTTATCGGTCCTCGCTTTAGGAGTTGAATTATTTTCATCACGCACTATAGTAGGATTTACTTTAGCGGATTTTATTTTCTTCTCTTCTTCTGTAACGATTTTTGCTTCAACAACAGGTGTTGGCACCTCGTCGTTTTTCTTAGTAGATTTCTTCTTAGGGCCGGTAGCATCTAGGTCAATCTTACCAAGAATTTTAGGAGAATCAGAAAGTCCTGCGTTCGCCTTTATTACCTCTGGTTCACCAGATTTTTCTTTAGCAACAGGCTCAGGAGTTATTGCTTCGGCAATTGGAGCTGTTGCAACTACTTCTACTTCCTTTTTAGGAGCAGCTGGTTTCGCTTTCTCAGAAGCAGCAGAAAATTTAATATCATCTAAACTCTTTTTCAAAACATCATCGTTATCCTGCTCATGCTCCATGTGTTTTGGTTCATTGGAACTAGGCTTAGCAACGATAACGATATTGTCGCGCTTGAGTTTTTCACGCGTTACTTCTTGAGCATCCATTTTCGCCATCTTATCTGGCTGATACTTCTCTTGTAAAAGGACATACGTCTCTAGAGGAATCTTCGTATTAGGGTTGCTATCAACCTTCACACCTTTCGATTCCAGGTACTCAACCACATGTTGCAAACCAACGTTAAATTCTTTGGCTGCTTTACTGAGGCGCACTGCTTTTTCTTCTGCCATTCTTGTCAGATTCGGTTCTTTTGTAGAACAGTGATCGGCAAATCCCTGCTCTTGTTTTGGTAAGAGATAAATTAAAATTTAATTCATCATCGTTACCGCTAAATACTAATTATTCAATCCAATTCCTGAATGTCAGAAATCATTTTTTCATTGCTTATTCAAACTCTGTATTCAAAATACGCATCACTTCCTTAATCGTTTCTTCCTCGAGATCAGTTCTGCTCACAAGGTCTTCAATAGAAAGTAATAACACACTCTTCGCAGTATCACATCCGATGTTTTTTAATTCAGTGATGATCCACTCATCAATTTCATCCGAGAATTCTTCGAGATCAACATCCTCCTCTTCGTCTTCACTATCGCGATAAACATCGATTTCGTAACCCGTTAATCGTCCAGCAAGTTTAATATTATGACCACCTTTTCCAATCGCTAATGAAACCTGATCGGGCTTCATAAATACTGCAGCTCGGCGGGTATCTTCATCCAACTTTATCGATGTGATTTTAGCAGGACTTAATGCACGAGTGATGTATAATTGAAGATTATTCGTATAATTAATTACGTCGATATTTTCATTGCGCAATTCACGAACGATACCATGAATACGCGACCCTTTCATACCTACACACGCTCCAACAGGATCGATACGATCATCGTAACTTTCTACTGCAACTTTTGCACGTTCACCAGGTTCACGAACAATATTTTTAATAGTAATTAAGCCATCAAAAACTTCCGGTACTTCTTGTTCGAATAAACGTTCAAGAAACAATGGTGAGGTACGTGATAAAATAATTTTAGGATTTGAATTCACCATCTCAACGCGCAATACTACTGAACGTACTGCATCACCTTTCTTAAAGAAATCGGCAGGAATTGTTTCTGGCTTTGGAAGAATTAACTCATTGCCTTCATCATCCAACACTAAAATTTCCTTTTTCCAGATCTGATAAACTTCACCAGTTAAAATTTCACCTACGCGATCTTTATACTTACGATAGATACCATCTTTTTCTAGCTCGCTAATGCGTGAAACTAAATTCTGACGCAATGCTAATACAGCACGACGACCAAAATCTTCTAAGAAAACACGTTCCGTTAAATCTTCACCAACTTCAAAGTCGGGTTCAATTTTTACAGCTTCAGCATAGGCTACTTGTGCAACATCATCCTCTACCATTCCATCTTCCACGATAGTACGATTTCGGTAAATCTCAAGGTCACCCTTGTCGATGTTGATGATCACATCAAAATTATCAGCAGTGCCATATCGTTTACGTAACATTCCTCGAATCACATCTTCTAAGATGCTCATCATGGTTGCTCTGTCGATATTTTTTACGTCCTTGAATTCCGAGAAGGATTCAATCAATACCTGATGGTCCATGTCACTTAATAAATTTAAAATTTAATATGAGTTTCGCTTCCCGTATAGCTTCATACTTTAAGGTATGCATCACTTCGGTTACGATTTTTTTCTTGTTTTCCTTTCTGCTTACGATCTCTTTCAACTCTATTCCTTCGTCGTTAGCAGCAGTTAGCGCGCCTTTTATTTCCCTTCCATCCTGATCCACCACTTTCATCTCACGACCAATACGTCGAAGATATTGTTGGGGAACCATTAAGGGAGAATCCATCCCAGGACTAGATATCTCTATATCATGCGTTTCAAGAAAGTCAGTAGTTTCCAGCTCCTGAACCAAGAAACGATGCAATGCAGAACATTCATCCAATAATATTCCGGATGGTTTATCGATAAAGATAGCAAGTCTATTTGGTGAAAATTTCATATCCACCAAAAACTGATCTGTACCCTTCAACTGCTGTTCTATCAGCGCTTTAATATGGTTTTTGTCCATTTTTCCTAAACGAAGAAGGGGACTTTTTAGTCCCCTCATCGCTATTTCACGCCACAAATATACGCAATAAAGCCTTTTAATTATCAAGCAATTCAATTTTCAATTGAAGAAATCATTATCAATCGCTAATACCAATCATTTTTATTCAAAAAAGATGTAGAAATTTTAATAAAAATTAAATTTCTGAGCCTGATGCGGCAATATCGCGACGGCAATTACGTATACTTGCAGCTGTATGTTGCCAAATGGTTTTCAGGATAAAATAATTTACGCCTGCTCAATTTTATTATCTCGCCTCATCAACAGGGGCAAGGATCCGCAAGAGATGGATTTCAACACCATTTTAATCCTTCGTCAGGATGAAATTGGTGACCTCTGCTATTCTACTCCCATCTTTGAATTACTACGATTGCGTTATCCAAAAGCAAAGATTTCTTTATGGTGCCGACCATTTGCTATAAGTCTTGTACAAAATGATCCAAATCTTAATACCGTTTTTTCTGCTAAAAAAGATTTAGAAAATAAGTATGATCTTATCGTTGATTTAAGAGGTGGATGGAAAGGGATAAAATATGCTTTGTTCCATCAACCTAAATTTAGATTAGAACGTGGAATGGTACGCTTAAAAAATAAACGCAAAGGGCAACATCCACATGAGATGCAAACAAGCTTCGAAATAATTCAAGAAATTTTAAAGCCTGAAACTATTTTACCTGATCCGAAAATTTATTGTTCTGATGAAGATAAAAGTCAATCGATAAATTTTATTGAGAACTATCAACTAAAACATTTTGCGATTTTTCATGCGGGAGCGCGTCGCGTATTACGTATGTGGCCTGGAGATCGTTTTGCAGAATTAGCAATTCATCTGAAAAAGCAATATGGTTTTGATATCGTTTTTATTGGTGATAAAAATGATATTGCAGCAATCAATTCCATTCGAAATTTAATTCCATTCACCACTTTTTCTACTGCTGGCGAACTAAGTTTATCTGCATTAGCAGCATTCACAAAAAATGCTTCTCTTTATGTTGGTAATGAAAGTGGGCCACTACATATTGCAGCATTAAGTAATATTCCTTGCTTAGGTTTATATGGTCCAGGAGAGCCTAATGTGTTTTATCCTTACGGAAAAAAATCAGCTGTTTTACATCATATACTTCCATGTAATCCTTGCAATCAAATTCATTGTGTGCATCCTGAAAATCCTTGTATCGGACGAATTACCATTGAAGAAGTAAATGAAAAAATAATTATGTTGATGAATCATTAACGTTGATTTAAAAAATCATGGAAATTACTTTTAGAAAACTTGTTGCTAATGAAACTCTGATTTATCGATCATTACGACTAGAGTGTTTGCAACAATTCCCAGAATATTTTGGTTCTACTTTTGAAGAAGAAAATGCAAGTACAAAATTAATTTTCGAAAAATATATGGAAGAAGGAAATCCTGATCATTTTATGATTGGAGCTTTTGATGATGATCGTTTAATTGGCATTTGTGGTTTTGATCGACAGGCAAGAAACAAAACAAAACATCGTGGAGAGATTGTTCAGATGTATGTAAAAGCTGAATATGCAAACAAAAAAGTGGGAGCACGATTATTAATCACGGCAATACATTCAGCGTTTTCAAATCAGAAAATAGAACAGATCACGCTAAGCTTTGTAGAAGGAAATGCAAGTGCTAAAAAACTTTATGAAAATATTGGATTTGAGCACTATGGGAAAATAAAAAACTATTTTAAATCAAAAAATCATTATTCAAATCAGTGTTTTATGAAACTTGAACGAAGTGAGTTTGAGGGTTTGATTTAATGATACAAATTGTTAGAATAGGATTAAAAAAAGATTACAAGATTTCCGTAATTCGTAATTATTAATTCGTAATTATTTCTCCCTTCTTTTCCTCCGAAAAAAATCGTTTCTGAAAAACAATCATCAACATAATACCAACAGAAATACTGCTATCAGCTAAGTTAAAAACCGGACGAAAGAATAAGAAATCATCACCACCAAAAAAGGGAATCCAAGAAGGATAATAGCCCGAAATAATAGGGAAGTAAAACATATCGACTACTTTCCCATGTAGCAACGAGGCATAGCCTCCACCTTGTGGCAAGAATTGCGCTAATTGGTATTCGCTAGTGCTAAATGCCAAACCGTAGAATGTACTGTCAATAATGTTTCCAGTAGCACCTGCAATAACTAATGCAACACATGTAATATAAAATGAATCTGCTTTTTCTTTAATTAATCTTTTAAGATAAAAAGTGATTGCGATAACGAATACAATCCGAAATAAACTCAAGAGTAATTTACCATAAACACCTCCGAATTCCATTCCGAATGCCATGCCATTGTTCTCCGTAAAATGCAAGATGAACCAATTTGCAATATGGTATTCCTGACCAAGGTACATAGTAGTTTTAACCCAAAACTTTATCAGTTGGTCGGCTAAAAGAATTCCGAAAATTAGTAATAAGGGGCGTTTCACTTAAGGACTATTAGAAATGACAATCATCTATTTTCTCGAAAGAATATAGATGATTGTCATTAGATATTATTTTAAAAAAATAAATGCTTAATTAGTCGCGGTATTGCTGCATTTTAGCTTCCATACTTTGTGTAGTATGTGGCACCGCTCGAAGTCGTTCTTTAGGAATTAACTTTCCTGTAACGCGACATACTCCATACGTTTTATTTTCTACACGTATTAACGCTGCTTCTAATTGCTCAATAAATTTCTTCTGACGAGCTGCTAGTTGTGCAGCCTCTTCTTTAGCTAAAGTATCTGAACCATCTTCCAACATTTTGAAAGATGCACCTGTATCATCAGTGCCATTTTCATTAGCATTGATAATTTGTGCTTGTAAATTGATTAATTCTTTACGGGCTTCTTCTAATTTATTTACGACTAACCCTTTAAATTCCACTAATTCTGAATCACTGTATCTCGATTTTTCAGGCGGGGTATTCTGCTTCACGTCACTCATCTTCGGTTGTAATATTTTTTTTTCTATAATTGGTTTAACTGGAGAAATTGCTTTTGCTGTCTCAACAGACTTTGGCGTTGCTATTGGCTTTATAGCAACGATTGGTTTAGGAGCTGCAGCGGGCTTCGCAGCAGAAATTGGTTTCGCAACTACGGGCTTAGCAACAGGTGTTGGCTTAACAACAACTGCTTTTGCAGGTTTTACAGGGTTAGGCTTCATCGGCATTTTCGCTGGAGCCGCCTTTTTTATGGGTTTACTTACCACCACATTTTTAGCTGGAGCTTTCTTTACAACAACTTTTTTAGTCATTGGTTTTTTTACGACACCTTTCTTGGCTGCTGGCTTTTTAGCAATAGCTTTCTTTACAACAACTTTCTTAGCTGCAGGTTTTTTTGCTACTGGTTTTTTTGTCGCTGGCTTTTTAGCCATAGGTTTCGCTTTTACTGCCGCTTTTTTAAAAACCTTCTTTGCAGGAGCTTTCTTAGCTACAGGTTTTGATGCTACTTTCTTCACAACTTTTTTAGGTGCTACTTTCTTTACAACTTTTCCAGGAGCTGCTTTCTTCACAACTTTTTTAGGAGCTGCTTTAGCGATTACCTTTTTTGCCTGAGCTTTTTTTACCATCTTCTTAGGAGCTGGTTTTTTACCTTTAGCAGTGGGTTTTTTAGTGGCCATTGACGTATTTGTTTACTGCGGTTAATACTTTGAGGTCTTCGTCTACCTCCACTGGAATGACATCTTCACCTTCTAGCACATCCACTATTTCTAGACTTGTAGCTAAAATTTCGCTGCGAATATACTCGAAATTATTCTTGATTGAACGCTGG
>JANXSD010000029.1 GCA_025352785.1 Bacteroidota bacterium | reverse complement strand
TGTTTGTATTGGAAGAGTATAAAATTGAGCATACGATTTTGAAGTAACTAAACCGAGAATAATCCCTAGGATTATTCTCGGTAGTAATTTAATACGCATATTACTTAACAATAAATTTATTTTCAGATGATGAGCCATCCGCAAAATTAAATCGTGTTAAATAAAGACCAGCTTGTAAATTTATTGGCATCGTATACGAATTAGAAATATTCACAATACTTACTTTCTTTACTAAAGAACCAATTATTGAATATATCCCAAAACCATTAATTAATTTATTTTCCTGCGTTTCGAATGTTAAAATTCCTTGGTTGTAATGAAGGTATTTTATTCCACTATTTTCATCATTACTTCGGTCTCCAATACGTGCACAATTCTTACAAACTTCATAGAAATTGGTAATAAATATTTTAGCTGCGGGACAATTAAAAGGACTATTACATCCTGGATAGCTGAAGAAATAATCTAACGGTCCGGGACGACTTAGAAAAGGGAAATTATTTGAACCATCAATGGATCCACCAATTACAAATTGATTTTGATAAATATTATTTGCAGTTGTACTTGCACAAATAGCATTTATTAAATTATGAATAGATGATTGATAAGTTTTATCATGAGAGCCGTAATAAGTACAATAATTATAGTTTAAGTTACTGCTAGTAAATTGGGCTATAAATCCATCAGGTGAATAATTATTATAAAAATTTCTGAAATATGAATTAGGTATTTGCTTTGTAGGTAAAGTGTTGTTTTCTATTCTTCCAACTACATATAAATAGGGCGTATTACCAATCGAAATGTCATGAATTCTTGCACCTGTTGTGGGGAAAAAAGCAGACCAATCAAGTTCATTTCTTGCATTAAATCGACTCAGATAACTTGTTCCTAAATTTGAATTAGCGGATGAATTAAACCCATTAGGAATATTGTTTTGAACGATAGGGAAGCCATTAACGGCTTGCTCGTTACTGCCAACAGAATAAGTATTTCCCGCTACAAAAGTATTTCCAAATTTATCGGCAGCAATATGATTACTATACTTTACATTATAAATATTAGATGGCGATGTTGATGCAACATTATCAAAACTTGAACCTCCAAAACAAGTGCTCCAAGTTATTCTCCCTAAATCATCAAATTTTACCAATAACGCATCAATAAGACCGCTATTTGATTTATTAAATGATGTAGCAGATGAATGTACAATGGGTATTAATCCACTTGTATTAATACCACCTAATGGTGTATATGCACCACTTGCTGTATAGTTATAACTATTACTTGTGGTATATCCATTCGCACAGATATTTCCAGCTTTATCAATAGCAAGATCACCTAATGCCTCGGCACTCCAACTTGCATATTGCGTATCATAACCCCCTAATGCTGTTGACCAAGACAATGAATTATTATGATTAATTTTCATAATAAAACCATCCTGATTTGGCGCACCCACTGTACTAGGTAATATGTTTTGAAAATATCCTGTGCCATTATTTAACAATGGAAAGGTTGCAGTAGTTGAATTGGTTGAACCACTAATAAAAACATCGCCCAAAGAATTTACCACCATTCCACCTGGCATTTCATCATTATTACCTCCAACAAGAGTTGCAAATGTGTTAGAGATTGTTGATTTGTATTTTCCATCTGCACTGAATTTAACTAAAAAGGCATCAGTGCTTCCACTTAATGAATTTGATAAATGGAATGCACAAGTAGCGCATGTTACTACACTAATGTCACTGCTTGTTGTTAGGCCGTACAAATAAACATAACCATCGGGTGTTGATTGCACTTTAACTGCCATATCTTGGTTATTTCCTCCAAAATAGGAACCCCATTTAATGTTACGACCAGGTTCAAATTTAAATACAAATGCATCCCATAGTGCCGTATGAGTTGTATTCTGCCCATAAAGTGCGGGTTTCAAAATGTTAGTACAATAGCCTGCAGTATAAAGTGTATCGGATGGAGTTAAATAAACATCGTTAACACCATCAGCGGCCCCTCCAATTTGTTCAATACTAGTTGACCAGTTTATATTTAAAGGAAGAGGATTTGTTGGCGATGGAATCGTATTAAAACTAGAAAGACTAATAAATAATTTTGCGTTCGCACTATAAGTTCCCAAATTAAAACTTAAAATACCACCATTATTTAAAAATGAAATTGCAACTTGAGTAGGATGTCCATTTATTAATTGATAAGCGAATAATGTATCAATTTGCCAAAATCCATAAGGGGATTCAGCTTTGAATCCTCCAGATGATGGCATTACAAAGTTTGTTGACCCATCAATATTAAATCGTATCTGAGCTGGATCCGTATTTTCAGAAACTTCAAAAAGTAAATCCGTTGAACTACTCATACTTGATTTTAAAGAGATGCCCGAATACAAATTATTAAAGTTAACCTCTCTCAATACAGGAACTTCTTCGAAACTATTACCTGATTGCGCTAAATAATAATTCAAATAATAAAGTTGATCAACACCTTCAATTTCAACCTGACTATTATGATCTATAAAATTCATATCGATTCGATAGTAGTTATCTAATAAATTATTTGAATCTGGTTGTGAATTACAAATATTTAAACTCGCATCTTCATTCCAGAAATAAGAATTGCCATTCGCCTTCGAATAATACTTTACCTCTGTGGCATGGGTATTATTTGTATTTAACAGTTGGCCTTCATTCTGAATGAATCCAACTGATTGCTTTTCATTTTGCAACTGTGCCTGCATTACACCAGACGTGCTACACAAAAGAAGCGTTAAACCAAACCTTATACGTTTGGCATAGGGATTGAGGGGGGGGGGTAATTGATTTAATTTTCATGGTTTTAAAGTTTTTTTAAAATGAATTTCCACTTATTATGGTGAATATAAAAATCATTTTAAATATTTACAAATAGTTACGTGAAGATATTAAAATCGTGGGCGAACGCAACATTATTGCTATTTGTTCGAAAATTTTAATTTTAAAATCTATCGCTTTCTTAACACAAATTTATAAAAGACCAACAAATTCTTGTTCGCATTCCATTTTTATTGTTTATTCAAAAATTTTCTATCCTTTTTTAGATCCGTCGCCAGCAGCGGTTCCTAGAGGAACTTTCAATTTATCTTTTATTGTTACCCCATTTAGCACTTCGATATTTATACCATCCGATAATCCTGTTTTTACAATTTGTTTTCGGTATTCATGTGGCTTTACTTCTAACTCTACAAAAGTTGTATCACCTTCAAATTGAAGAACACTTTCTGGAATTGCTAATACTTCGTTTCTACTATCCAAAATAATATCTGCATTAGCACTATATCCTGCTCTCAAAAAATTTGATGCATCTAACTCCACTGCCGCGCGAATTTGAAATTGTATTGCTCCATTTTCAGTAACTCCCTTTGGTGCGATGTATTCCAGTTTAGCATTAAATTTTTTATTGTCGATAGCACCAACAGTAAGAATCAAATCCATCCCTTTGCTAATTTTCCCTACTTCTGATTCATCCACTTTACCTTCGAAAATCATTTCACCCATATCAGCCACGGATGCAATCGTAGTACCTTCATTAAAGGTATTGGCCTCAATTACAGAAAAGCCTTCTTTCACTGGAACATCAAGCACCATTCCTGTCATTGTTGAACGTATCAACGTATTTGTTTCTTTGCCTGAGCTTTTTGCAACACCATCTTTGATAAGGTCGAGATTGTTTTGTGCTGTAGTCACTTCTTCACGAGCAGTACGTAAATGAATTTCATATTGTTGGAATTCGGAAGGACTAACTATTTTACTATTAAACAACGATTGATAACGATCGAAATCAGCTTTCGCTTGGTCATAATTAATTTGCGCACGATTCACTCTACTTTCTGCTTCATTCAAATTAACCATATTTGGGATGATACGCACCTTAGCCATCACATCGCCTTTCTTTATCATCGTACCTGCAACAACATACAGCTCATCAATAATACCTGATACTTGTGATTTAATAAACACTTCACGCCGCGGAACTACGGATCCTGTTGCAACAGTTTTCTTAATGATATTTGTTTTGATGGCTTGTTGCGTTTCAAAAACTATTGGCGGCTTTTGCGACTTTGTATAGAGGAACCATAACGTTCCAATAAAGACAACCGCTAGTGCTAATAAACCTGCGATACGAAAATACTTCTTGATCATTATAATTTTTTTTATTCTGTTCTTAATGCTTCTACGGGACTAATTGAAATTGCTTTTTTTGCTGGAATTAATCCTGCTAATGCTCCTGCAACAACAAGTACACTCAATGCAACCAATGCTATGTTAAGGTCGACTCCAGGACTTCTAAACATCGAATTACCATCATTTGGAATTGCCGAAGAAATCAATTCTAACAATCCAACAGAAATCACAAGACCGATGTAACCAGCGATTGCTGTTAAGAAAACGGATTCCACAATTAACTGCGTAACAATTGAAATTGGTGTTGCCCCTAAAGCACGCTTAACGCCAATTTCTCTCGTACGTTCTTTCACAATAATGAGCATAATATTACTTACGCCAATGATACCAGCTAACAATGTTCCAATACCCACTACCCAAACTAATATATCGATTCCATTAAACAATCCATTCATTTTATCAAACTGTTTTTCCATATTCCAATGACCAATTGCTTGTTCATCATCGGGAGCAATTTTATGTCGCTCTTTTAGGATAGAAAGAACTTTCTCTTCTGCAACTGAAGCTTTGATATTTGGTTTTGACGTTATCGAAAACCATCCAACAACATCACCATAATTAAATGCTTGTTGAAAGGTAGAGAAAGGAAGGTAAACAGCTTGTCCTTGTTCATTAGCTTGTTCACCCGAGCCAGTTGGTTCCGTTATCCCTATCACTTTAAAATAAACACCATTCACCTGAATATAATCTCCAATAGGATTTTCATTTTTTTTGAATAAAACATTTCGAACATGATTACCAATAACAGCTATCTTTCTTTTTTCTTTGATGTCGTTATTGTTTAGCCATCTTCCACTTTTAATTTTTATTGATTCAATATGATTTACCACAGGATAAACTCCTGACACTCCTGCTCCAGTGCTAGTTAATCCTCTCACAGCATTTACTTTTCCTTGATAACGGCCTAATTGATTCATAGGTGCGACAACAGCTAATTCTGGAATTTGCAATAATGCTTTATAGTCTTCATTGTTATAATTGAAGTTTCTACCAGGCTGCATTCCCTTGTAAGGTTTGCCCGTTCTCTGAGCCCAAACAAAAAAACTATTGGTAGCAGAGCCATCAAAATCACTAAGCACCCCATTACGTAACCCATTGCCGGAGCCGAGCATAATAACAAGCATAAAAATCCCCCAGAACACTCCAAAACATGTTAAGAATGTACGCAATTTATTTTTCTTGATCGTAGCAAAAATTTCTTGCCAATTATCTAAATCAAACATGATTTACGCATTATGGTTTGCAACAATTATTTTATTCTCACTATCAATTAAATTATTTATAACAGTTAATTTATTCATCACGTAAAGCAACTACAGGTTCTATTTTTGCTGCCCTTAACGCAGGGAATAATCCTGCCAATCCGCCAGCAATAATTAATAATATTGTTGCTGTCAATGCTACATTTATATCTACACTTGGATTCAGAAAGAAATCGCTTGGTGGCATAAACTTTTGAGCCATTTGCAGCAAAAAAACACCTGACACTAATCCAATATATCCTGCAACAGCCGTTATTAAAACACTTTCTTGAATGATCATTGAAATGATAGAATTAGGAGTTGCTCCTATTGCTTTTCTAACTCCAATTTCTTTCGTTCTTTCTTTTACTGCGATCATCATGATGTTACTTACACCTACAATTCCTGCTATCAATGTTCCAATTCCAATAATCCATATAAACAAACGAATACCTTGCAACAAATTCATGATACGTTGGTATTCTATGGTGTTATTAGTGACACTAATAGCATCTTCGTCATTGGGGTCGAATAAATATTTTTTTGCAAGTTGTAATTTAATCTTTTCAGCTAATTGTGAACTTGCCTCAATAGTTGCTTGACCAGTACTCATCCAAATTACGCCCAAATGATTTTGCCCGTTGAATGCACGTTGCGCTGTACTAACAGGAATGTATATTCGATCATTATCTCCTCTTCCTGGATCTGTAAAAACACCAATCACTTTAAAAGGAATTCCATCAACATTAAAATATTTTCCAATGGCATCTTCCTTCTTAAACAATGCATCACGAACCGGAACACCAATGGCCGCTACTTTTCTGTACTGAGCGATATCAAAATCATTTACAAATCGCCCTTCAATCACTGTACAATTTTCTAAGTAATCATGATCCGGCATACACGATCTGGTAAAGTAAGAGCCCGTTTCATTTTTATAGGTTAATGTTCTATTACCTCTATCGTAAGATGCCGTAATTTTATTTTCTTTCGATTCATTATGAATCATTGCATAATCTTCGTTAGTGAGTTGAATATTTCTTCCTGGTTGAAAACCATTGAATGCCTTTGTCGTTATTCCACCATTTATCCAAATTGAATTTACTGCATCAGATTCAAATTGTTTGGAAGCACCATTACTTAATCCTTGACCCGAGCCTAAGAGAATTATCAAAATAAAGATTCCCCAAGCTACACTAAAGGCAGTGAGAAATGTGCGGAGTCTATTCGCTTTGATTGTTTCAAAAATCTCTATCCAAACTTCCTTGTTAAACATTAGGCATTTACGATTAATCCATCTTTTATATGAATAACTCTTTGTGTACGTGCGGCAACATCTTGCTCATGAGTTACAATCAC
>JANXSD010000054.1 GCA_025352785.1 Bacteroidota bacterium | reverse complement strand
GTTCTCAGCAACATCGTAAGTGCGAACATTGTAAAGAACTGTTTTACCGTCAGCCGAAATCTTTGGATCAGAAACACGTCCTAATTTCCATAATAATTCCGGAGTAAGTTTCTGCGCATTTACAAGCGTTGAAGCGAATACGAATAATATGACTATTATTTTCTTTATCATAATTTTTTTAATGCAGAAATATTTTTATTTTAAAGTGATTTAATTTATTTCTGAATTCTAAATTCAACACGACGATTTTTCGCTCTTCCTTCAGCAGTTTTATTATCAGCAATAGGTTTCGTTTGTCCGAATCCTGTTGTTGTTAATTTTGATCCGTCAATTGATTTATTGGTAAGATAATTTTTTACTATTTCAGCACGAGATTGTGATAAGGTCATATTCTTTTCTGGTGATCCAATATTATCAGTATGACCATCAATATTCAATTTGTATTCGCTATGTGCGATCATCAATTTTGATACATTATCCAGTATATGTTTTGATCCCGGTGTAAGTACATCTTTTCCAGTTTCAAATTGAATGTTCTCTTTAATTTCTTGTGCAACAGGAGTGGCGGACGAAACAGGTGCAACTTCATTATCAACAGGTGTTGCAGGGCAACCAAAATTAAGCGCGATACCAAAAGTATCAGGGCATCTATCATCTTTATCAGGAATTCCGTCTTTATCTCTGTCTGTTAATTCAACAGCTGCTGGGCAGCCATTTAATTCTTTAGTTCCAAACACATCAGGACATTTATCATCCGCATCAGCAATGCCATCAGCATCTCTATCAGGACAACCTTTTAAAGCAACTAAACCAGCAACATCAGGACATTTATCAAGAGAATCAGTAACTAAGTCATTATCCCTATCAGGGCATCCTTTCATCATCGCTGAACCTTTTAAATCAGGGCAAGCATCTAAATAATCTGCAATACCATCTCCATCACGATCAAGTGGACAGCCTTTGTCATCAACCTTAACACCCATGGGGGTATTAGGGCATTTGTCATTTTTATCTGAAACACCATCTTTATCTTCATCTTTTTGCCCAGCAAAACTGTAGGTAAGTCCAACACTATGCATTAAAAAACCATCGTTGTTATTACGTACTTCCCCATCACGCTCATCATGATCACCATAAGCAAATGCTTCTTGCAAATGTAAATTGATACGATCAGTAATCTTAACTCGGATACCACCACCAAATGTTGCAAAAAAGTCAAGGCCTGGAACGATTTCATATTTCTTTGGATAATATGCAGCACCAATTCCACCTAAAATGTAGGGGATGATGCGGTTTTTATCTGAGTTGACAAGGTTATAATTGAAATGAGCATTAAATTGAATTTGCTCCCCATGAAAACTCTTCAACTGGTTCTCCGTGTAACCGATATTTCCATACGTGGAATTTAATACGAAATCAAAACGAGGAGTAATATACCACGCAGCATTTAAACCGATATGTCCATATTTGGTTTGACTCATGTCATAAAAGCCATTGCCAAGATCGCCATTATATTGTGTGAGGCCGCCCAATACACCTAGGGCAAATGGACGATCTTGTGTTTGTGCCCTAGCGTTTAAGCTAAATAAGCCGAAGGTAATCCAGAGTAGTAAAATTTTTTTCATTATGATTCGAGTTGTTAATTTCTCCCTTTAGGGGCGACAAATGTAGTTCCTATATCGCAATTTCTTTATTATAAATCATTTTTATAAAATGTAGGCACTATTGGGTAGGAAGCACATAAAAACGTGTGGTATTTAAAATTATGATAATCAATATTTTATGTCATAATTGGGAATCTAAAACCCGTTTTAATTAATGTATATTTCACAAAATTTTAACTCGCCCAAATGCATATTTAAAATAATCACGCATTTTTTGAATGTTGTTTCCATTTTTTTTTGAATTTTCCTAGCAAATAGCTTTTTTAATTAAGAGTGATCCGTTCGAAAAGGAGAAGTAGTTTGGATCCAAAAGATTCCAATGGCATACACATTTTAGAAAATTATTTAACAATATTAGGAGATGTGTAATGGCGCCTAATCCTAATTACTTTTTATTGTCCGGAAAATGAAGTTTATTTGATTGGTACTATCAACAATATATCTTTAAAAAAATGTACTCAATCATGGTTTTTCCGTAGAAGTATGTTATAGCTTTGTAATTCGTACTTATAATAAGCGTTCGTTATTCTTTAACGATCGCACTTATCTAGAAAGGTGGAGGGACTGAGCCCTATGAAACCTTGGCAACCCTGTATCGAATAACATGGAATGAAATAACTAGGATATCAAATTTCATTCTCACTACTCCATTAAGAAGGTGCCAATTCTTGTTCTTCCTTATGTGTAAGAAAAGATAAGTGTCAGAAAATGTAGATCATCTATTATCATCAAATTAAAAAGATACTTCTCTTCTGGCATGCCGGAAGAGATTTTTTATTTTAAGACATGCACTAATGACGTTAACATGAAACAACAATCTATTTACAAGGATCTTGAAAACCGCATTCTCATCATTGATGGTGCAATGGGAACCATGATTCAACAACATAAGCTCGAAGAAGAAGATTATCGCGGTGAAAGATTTAAAACATGGCAACATGATTTGAAGGGGAATAATGATTTGTTGAGTTTAACACAACCAGAAATTATTCGTGGTATTCATCTCGAATATTTAAATGCTGGTGCCGATATCATCGAAACAAATACATTTAATTCGCAACGTATTTCGCTTGCAGATTATAAAATGGAATCGCTTGCTTATGAAATAAATTTTGAATCTGCAAAGCTCGCAAAGTCGGCTATCGAAGAATATTATACTGTTAAAGGGAACACCATTACTAAATATATTGCAGGTGCACTCGGGCCCACAAATCGTACTGCCTCTTTATCGCCTGATGTTAATGATCCTGGTTTTCGTGCAGTAAGTTTTGATGATTTAGTGGAGGCTTACACTGAACAATTAAACGGATTAATCGATGGTGGTGTAGATTTACTTTTGATAGAAACAATATTTGATACGCTAAATGCAAAGGCAGCACTTTATGCAATTCAAACTGTTCTTGAATCTCGTTCATTACTTCTTCCGATAATGATCTCAGGAACAATCACAGATGCAAGTGGAAGAACATTAAGTGGACAAACAGTAGAAGCATTTTTGAATTCAATGTCGCATGTAAATCTTTTAAGTATTGGATTGAATTGCGCTCTCGGAGCAAAAGAAAT
>JANXSD010000147.1 GCA_025352785.1 Bacteroidota bacterium | reverse complement strand
GAAACCTGCTTGAACAAGTTGTGAAGTAACTTCCGGACTAAGTGCAACACGGCACTCACGGTCTTTCGTTTCTAATGGTACACCAATTAGCATAATCTACTTTGATCTAATAATAAATATGAATACTTCGGCGAACCGATTTGAGCGCAAAGGAATACAAAAAAGAGCATTTACCGAATTTGAAGAGCAGAAGTTCTTTGGTAATCAACATCAATAAAACAAACATAACAGAACTTTTGCCTCTCATCAAATAATTCATGACCTTTGAACCATCAAATAAATTATGGTAAAGTATACACCTGCATATCTTAAAAAGCTAGAAGACCTTTTAAAAGAAGGAGCTTATGAGGTGCGTTATGAGAAGGGAAATTTTAAATCTGGCTACTGCATCCTTGAAGAGAAAAGGGTAGTAGTTATCAATAAATTTTCAACATTAGAAAGTCGAATTCAGGCACTGATGGAGATTATACAAGCGATGGCTGCAAGTGGACTTTTAAATAGCGACCTGAAACAAGTGGGAATGAAAAATCCAATTGTAGTGAAAAAAATGAATGCCGTTGCCGAAATCGAATTCACCGATGAGAGCTCTGAAATTACTACTTTTAGTGAAAATGATTCAACAGAAAACAACATACAATAAATCTTGCTGAAAGTCACTTTTTTAGGTACTGGTACTTCTCAGGGTATTCCTGTAATAGCTTGTACATGCGATGTCTGTATCAGTCAGGATTCGTGCGATAAAAGATTAAGGACTTCGATTTTATTAGAAGATGAGGAAACCACGGTCGTCATCGATTCTGGTCCCGATTTTCGCCAGCAATTACTCAGAGCTAAAGTGATGAAGTTAGATGGATTAGTTTTTACGCATGAACATAAGGATCATGTTGCTGGGATGGATGACATTCGAGCATTCAATTACATTTTAAATCGACCTGTTGATATTTATGCTACAGAACAAGTACAGCTAGCTTTGCGAAGAGAATTTCATTATGCTTTTGATGGAAATAATTACCCGGGAACTCCTCAATTAATTTTCCATACTATCGTAAAAGAGCCATTTAAAGTAGGGACAATTGAATTACAACCAATTTTAGTGAAGCACTTCCTGCTTGATGTATTTGGATACCGGATTAATGATTTTACTTATATCACTGATGCTAAAACAATTCCTGAAGAAGAAATTGAACGCATGAAAGGAACTAAAGTTTTAGTTATCAATGCCCTTCGACGGGAAACGCATGTGTCACATTTTTCTTTAAACGAAGCTTTGGCGATGATTAAACGAATAAGCCCTAAAAAGGCATATCTTATTCATTTGAGTCATCAAATGGGTAAGCACGCTGATTTAAATAAAGAATTACCATCCAATGTGGAATGTGCTTATGATGGCTTAGAACTATTTTTTAACTGATCATCCAAACCTTACATGATAAATTGTAAGATCATTGAATTATTTGTTGAAACAGAGGAGAATTTAATATCATCACGATGAAATTTATCGTACTTTTGTAGTGCATGCAACCCAAACTGATTATAGCTATTGATGGCTACTCTTCCTGCGGGAAAAGCACTGTTGCGAAAGCACTTGCTAAGAAACTGCAACTCCACTATATCGACTCTGGAGCTATGTACAGGGCAGTTACCTTGTATTTTTTAGAAAACTACATTCCAATTCCTGGTCCAGAAGAAGTTCATGATTTTGTTTACGATTTTGAAAAGGTATTAGACGAAGTTCACATCAGTTTCCAATTCAATCCCGACTCTGGCTTTAGTGAAGTTTATCTTAACGATAAAAATGTTGAATTAGAGATTCGTAGTATGTTGATTAGCGAAAATGTTAGCCATGTTAGTTCGATAAAAGCTGTTCGTGATCGATTAGTAGCTTTGCAACAAATGGCTGCCGATAGCGGAAGTTTGGTGATGGATGGTCGCGATATTGGGACTACCGTTTTCCCCAATGCTGATCTTAAAATTTTCATGAAAGCGGATCCAATGGTTAGAGCGAATCGTCGTTACAAAGAGATGCAGGATAAAGGTATTGAAGTAACGCTTGAAGAAGTAATTAATAATGTAGTAGGTCGTGATTATGAGGATACTCATCGTGATGAAAGTCCTTTGAGAAAGGCGGTTGATGCTGTTGTTTTAGATAACACACATATCAGTCAGGAAGATCAAGTTGAATTTGTTTTGAATGAGATTCAAAAAGTAAAAAATCAAGCTAAAAGCTCCATCTGATAAACTATAATTAATTGTTAAACGTTGGAGAGTTAAATTTTGACCATGAAAGTTACCATTGATGCAAATTCTGGATTTTGTTTTGGGGTTGTTTATGCTATTCAAATGGCAGAAGATGAACTCGACTTAAATGGGAATTTATATTGTTTAGGTGACATTGTTCACAACGGTGAAGAAGTGAATCGATTGAAAGCTAAAGGACTTCAAATCATTAACCATGAGGAATTAGCACAACTTAAAGATTGTAAAGTTTTGATTCGTGCACATGGAGAACCGCCTTCTACATACCAGCTTGCTTTAAAAAATAATATTGAACTGATTGATGCTTCGTGTCCTGTTGTTTTGAAATTACAGCACAGAGTAAAGACAAGCTTTGAAACTGCAGAAGTTTCTAATGGCCAAATAGTAATTTATGGCCAACCTGGGCATGCAGAAGTGAATGGTTTAGTAGGTCAAACAGAAGGCAAAGCAATTGTTGTTTTTGCAGAAGAAGATTTGGATCAAATTGATTATTCGAAACCTGTACATTTCTTTTCACAGACTACCAAAAGCACAAATGGTTTTCAGAAAATGGTGCAGATGATTCAATCTCGGATCATACAATTTAAGGGCTCGCTTGAAGAGGGTGATTTTATTACCAATGATACTTTATGTCGCCAAGTTTCGAATCGTGAGCCGCACATGCGTAGATTTTCTAGGGAGCATGATGTGATTATTTTTGTGAGTGGTAAGAAAAGTTCAAATGGGAAAGCACTCTATAGTGTTTGCAAAGCCACGAATCCTGAGAGTTATTTCATCTCTAATTCGGAAGAGTTGGATGCAAATTGGTTTGAAGGAAAGGAATCGATTGGTATTGCAGGAGCTACCTCTACACCTATGTGGTTGATGGAAGATGTAAAAAACAAGATTGAAACTTTTTACAATGTAGTTATTTAATAATTAGTTAATTATACTACATTATTTCAATTAAAATTTAGATATAATTTTCCAATAAAATTACAGATAATTATATCTGATGGGCTATTAAATTGGGTAGTTAAATCAGCACAATTAGTAAGAGAAAATAGGCGATAGAAATATAAGTGATTTTGCAGATAAAAAATTCTTTGTAATTCAGGATTAATTAATTACATTTGCGCTCCTTTTTCTCTTACTAATTGTGCTGATTTAACTACCCAATTTAATAGCCCATCATATATAATTATCTGTAATTTTATTGGAAAATTATATCTAAATTTTAATTCACTGTTGTCCGATAAAAATAATAAAGTAAAATAAAA
>JANXSD010000141.1 GCA_025352785.1 Bacteroidota bacterium | reverse complement strand
GTATTATTCACATGAATTCCAAAATGACAATTTGAAATATGACATTGATTTATTTCCATATTTTCACAATCAGTAATACTAAAAGCGATTTCAGCTTGGTCAAAAGTATTAGTTCCAGTAAATGCAATGTTTTGGACATTTTCATTAAAAGCAGAAATGAATGTTGATGGCTTTTGACCGGTAAATGGGAACCACATTTTTCCAAAACCACCATTGTAATAATCAGCTTTAAAATCACAATTATTAACTAGTGATTGATTACCATTCAATGGGTGACCCCAATAAATAATTGATGTAGTATTATTTTCGAACGAAACATGATTTAAATTGATATATCCACCAGGAGCTATTTTGAAAATATTTTCAGGTACACAACCTACGTTTACACCATAAATTGAATGTTCAACAATTGTTCTTCGTCCATTATTATTATCATCCATAAAAACATTTGCTGCTAGTCTAGTTGTTAAATCACTCTGTACAAAAATTCCATCCCACATGGCTAAACACGCCTCATTTCCAGTAAAAGTACAACCATGAGAAATTAATGTAGCACCTGGTTCAAGAATCAATCGAGCATGCAATCCAAAGATAAATTTAATATCTTCTACATTTAATGTAACTCCAGATTGAACTCTTAGTTCGTTTTTTATCAATACAACTGGTGACCCATTATTAATTCCGTTATTAGAACCCGTCCATGTTTCAGAATGATCTAGAGTAAAATATTTTACATCAAAATCTTTAAAGAAATTACAACATTCCTCTTCGTGTTCGGGGCTAAGTGGGTCATTAATACTTCCATCAATTTGATCAGGCAATACCCCAATTTGAGCATTGTCATTACCATGGTAATAAAATGTTCCGATAATATTTCCTGTTTGTCCATTTGTAAAAGCATAATTATTTTGCCAATCAACAGTATGCCTTTGAAACGTACATAAAGATGGAGTATTAGGATTAATAATTTGTCCTAATTCAGATAACGTATTTGTATTTACATCACCGGGATTAATAACAGAAAAATTCCCATCAGCATTTGCTTCAATCATTGAATATTTAAAATCATTAAGATTACTTTGAGTAATAAGTGGTAATGCAACTTGAGCACCAGTAGTACTATTAAAACAACGTAAATAATCACCATCGGTAAATGTGGCATAAACATATTGGCCATTCGGACTAAACTCAAGTCCTTTTAATGGATTATTTTGAGCAGCAGCAAAAGGTGGTAGAGTAACTTGATTAGTGATTCCAGTTCCATTATAACTAATTGTAACTAATGATATATAACTTGCACTTGATCCACTAGGCACTGCTAATTTATAACCATTTTGCATAATATTAGCTGGCTCGTATACTTCTAACTCGGATTTGATTTTACTTGATCCTGAACCAGCATTTACTACAGAACCCAACAGGGATGCTGTTGAAAATCCATTACTAGTAATGGATGCTTCATAAATTTCAGACCCACGAGATACGAAAAGGAATCTAGAACCATCACTTCTTAGTCTGGTTACTGCCAAATGGATATCGGATGTATGGTATGATAAATTTCCAAAACGAGTACCCCCAACCGGTACAACAGGCTGAGCAATTGCATTTGGGTTTGAAGCAGTACCAACAAAATTTCCAATTGAATTAGGAGTAGGATAAAGAGGGTTTTGTTTCTCTAAATCAATTTCTGCAAAAACCAGATCGGGATCGGTTCCACCCGTACCAAAATTAGATGATTCATATTTTGCATAACCACCAATAATGTAATAATGAGTACAAGAACCTGGTTTAGGCACGATACAAATTTCAGGATATCCACCTAGTTTTTTAGTACTAAGAACATTATTAGCGTAATAATCAACCATAATGTTACCAATTAAAGTTCCGTTTCCTAAGAATACGCTACCGTTATCAACATAAAACATTATTTTTCCTGAAGGATCCGTCATTGAATTATAACCGTAAGTATTAAAAGGATCGGATCCAACGATGCTTGAAGATATGGAACTTGCGCCAAATTCAATTTCAGTATCTCCAATACGCCATGTTGCTTGTTGGGCGTTTAAAATACTAGAAATAAACATTAATATAGTTAAACTACACATTAAACTGAGTTTCCTAAAATGGGGTTCTTTTAAGAGTAAATTCCTTACTCTTTGGATTAAGAGATTACCTAATTTTTCGCTCTTAAATTTAAAGATAGCTGATAGCTGATAGCTGATAGCTGATAGCTGATAGCTGATAGCTGATAGCTGGTTCGGCTTTCGAAGCAGCGCATTTAATGTTGGTTGTTGGTTTCATAAAAATTATATTTAGAATTAATACATCAAACCTAAAATCCCTAAAAATCTCCCTTTAAACGCTTCACCTCTCTATTTTTCTAATTGATTTTAACTAATTTTAAATAAAAATAAACAATATATTTTAATTTTGAACATATCGAATGGTAATTTTCAAGTTTACCCTCGTAAATTTTGCTTTAAACCCATTACTTTAACTTTAGTTTCTATATTTAAAGCTAATTTATTCTAAAAATAATCACAACCAAATACAATTTTGCACATAAGTATACAGGTCTGAGAAATGAAAAAATTATGTTATGGCTATAATAAGGCGTAGTTTTTTATAATCTTTTTTTGTTCACTAGATGCTATTAAATTCTCAGTTGGTCTGGCTCCATCTCCTGTCTTCCTCCAAAAGGAAGATGATAAATTCTGCTAAAATTCTTAATTCTGCATTTTGAATTTTGAATTAATTCGCTCTTATTGCTTCCACTGGATCCAGCCGTGAAGCTGTATAAGCTGGTACAAATCCGGAAATTAATCCGATGATGACAGAGACACTTAATCCAAGAATAATATTGTGAAGTGTTAATGCAAAGTCCATGTCGAAAAATCCAGCAACGACGGTGACAAGATACACTAATAATATTCCTAGCAATCCTCCGAATAAACACAATACAATTGCTTCTGTTAAAAATTGTACGAGTATGAATGAATTTCTTGCTCCCAATGATTTTTGAATTCCAATAATTGGTGTACGCTCTTTCACTGATACAAACATGATATTTGCGATACCAAAACCACCCACGAGAATACTGAATCCGCCAATGATCCATCCTCCTATACTGACAGCGTCAAATATTCCAGAAATTTGTGTAGATAATAATTTTGTTTCGTTCAATGCAAAGTTATCATCTTCCACAGGACGTAATCGCCGTATCGAGCGCATATTTCCTCGTAACTCATCCATCAATTCCTGATTTGTTACTCCTGTTTTTCCTTTCACCATCAAGATAGGATGCACGCGATCAGATTTTATATCAATAAATTTTCTAGCAAAGTTAACAGGAATAGCAGCGATATTATCATTGCTATTTCCAATGGTACTTTCACCTTCTTTGGCATAAACACCAATCACCGTAACTCTTCGTCCTTTTAAAATTATCTGTTTATCAATTGGGTCTTCGTTAGGAAATAATGCATCTTTAATATTAAAACCAAGTATCACAACAGGATAACCTGAATTGGATTCTGCATCTGTAAAATATCGTCCTTCTTGTAAATTAAATGTAGCTAATTTTTCATAATCATGCGAGTATATATCAATATCACTATTCTCAACAGTATTGCTTCTGTATTTTAAAACTTGATTACTTAACGTTGCATCAAAGGCAAAACTTTCTGCTAAAGTATTTCGTTGTTTCAACTCATCTAATTCTTTAACGCTTACTAATGGTCGTTGCCAATATTTCCACCAAGGATAATCACCACCAAAAGCCCAAGGCCATTTCTCAATATAAATAACGTTACTCCCTAATTGGTCGATACTCCCTTGAACGTTTGCCTTTAAACCATCTACCGCAGTAAAAACGCTAATGATTGCGAAGATACCTATGGTAACTCCTAGCAACGACAAAACTGTACGAAGCTTATTCACCACAAGTGATTGCCAAGCCATAATCACACTCTCACGAAATAGTCTTAAATATAACATTTCAAATTGGGAATTGCCTTATTATTTTTCAAAGGTAATGAATGATCGCTTAAAAAACACTGACGATTACCGAACTGAATTAATATTCGTCTAAGGAGGATGAAAAATTCTTTGAATCGAAATATTTTTAGCAATTAGTGCGAATAAAAATACGCTCCCTGAATAATTTCAAAGAGCGTATTTTCAATTTATTATTTATGAAATTACCAGATATTTACGCGTAAGCTATCTGCTCTCCACATGGCATCACCTTGTTTAATTCCAAACGCTTTATAGAATTCTGTTTGATTTGCAACTGGTGCGTTGATGCGTAAAAAATTGGGAGAGTGAACATCAGTCATAACACTCATCGCTAACGACTCTGGACGATTATGTCCTAGCCATGATAATGCATATCCAAGATAAAATCGTTGTACAGGCGTTAATCCGTTGATCTTTTTCCCTTCTTTGTACTGCTCTGTTTTTTTAAATGCTTCTAATCCCAATACTACTCCACCAAGATCTGCAATATTTTCACCTTGCGTTGCAGTACCATTAATATGTAAACTATCCGCAATCGTAAAACCATTAAATTGTTTGATGATCAGTTCCGCACGTTTAGTAAATTCTTCTTCATCACTTTTCGACCACCAATTACTTAAGTTTCCTTGTGCATCAAATTGCCTTCCTTGATCATCGAAACCATGTGTAATTTCATGTCCTATTGTTGATGCTCCAGCATAACCATAAATAATTGCATCATCAGCTAACGTATCTGGCAAGCCAGGAATAATAAACATAGCAGCTGGTAAAACAATTTCATTATTTGAAGGATTGTAATAGGCATTATATGTTTGTGGTGTCATATCCCACTCTGTGCGATCAACGGGTTTTCCTAATTTATTTACTTGGAAATCATGAGCCCATACATTAGCACGAATTACATTTGCCACATACGAACTTCTATCAATCGTCAATTTTGAATAATCCTTAAACTTATCTGGATAAGCAACTTTTGTCATGACAGCATTTAATTTTGCAATTGCTTTTTGCTTTGTTGAATCAGTCATCCATGTCAATTGTTGAATGCGTTCACGATATGCTTGCAGAATATTATCTGTTAATACTTGATAACGCTTCTTAACTGTTGGTGATACATATTTCTTTACATAAAGCTCACCTAATAAATCTCCGATAGCACCTTCTTGAGAAGCTAAAACGCGTTTCCAACGAGGACGTTGTTCTTTAACACCAGATAATACAGCTCCATAGAAATGAAAATGTTCTTTATCGAATTTACTACTTATGTCACCAGCAAAATTCGAAATTAAATTCCAACGTAAATAGGTTTTCCAATCATCGATAGAAACCGTTTTCAGGCTATGTTCTACTTCTTTAAAAAACTCAGGCTGACCAACAATTACCGTATCAATAGCATTCATGTGCATCCCAACATACATGGATTGCCAATCTACAGAAGGTGTGAGTGACTTCATAGCATTAGCCGCCATTTTATTGTAATTCTTATATGGATCGCGAAGATCTTCTAACTTACGTGATGCTTTCGCAAGATTAGTTTCGAGATTCATTATAATCTGAGAATGCTTCATCGCTAATGCATCGTCTTCCCCCATTAATGTAAACATGTTCGCGATATGGGAAACGTATTCTTTACGAATATTTTTTGTGCGATTATCTGTATTGAAATAATAATCACGTTCAGGCAATCCTAATCCACCTTGCAAAAGATGTAATGTTTGTACGTCACTTCGTTTTTCATCTTGTGCAATATAAACACCAAACAAAGGACTCACACCATACGTCTGAAATAAAGCAATTACATTTTGTAAATCCTTTTGATCCTTTATTGCATCAATCCTGTCAAATTCTGCTTTCAATGGATCTAAACCTTGCTTTTCGATAGCAACAGTATCCATACCAGTATGAAAATAGTCGCCAATTTTTTGCTCGGCCGATCCTACTTTTGCATTTGCTTTTCCTGCATCCTCGCTTAATGTACGCATACGATCAAACGTTTCATTTTGAACAAGACTCCAAACGCCCCAACTTCTTTCATTACCAGGAATTGGATTGTTTTTTAGCCATCGTCCGCAAGCATACTGGAAAAAATCAGTAGCTGGATTAACAGTAGTATCCATATTTTCGATCAATGGATCTTTAAAAGAAGAAGCTTCTTTTGTTGCTGTAGTTTTTGGTTTACAAGCAGAAAAAATAAGTGCAGTAAATGCAACGAGAAGAAATAGTTTTTTCATAATTTATTAGATAGGGATCCAAAGATATTAATTTGTTGATAGCAAGGTTTGTGATCGCGCATCCTTCACAGTTTTTACAGGCAAACCACATGCTTTATCTCTACAAACATAAATTAAGGATTCATCATTCACCATCCTTCCATCGAGAAGTGGCATTACAGAACGCTCTTTCGAGCCAGCAATAATTGTGTTCGGCATGTACTCCATGCACCATTCATTTCGTAAGATTTCCGCATTAGGCCCAGTGAAAACAACTTCCAAAACTGGGTGAGAAATCATCAAATTTAATTGAGCCCAATGTGCAAACCACGGAGTTGATTGCTCAATATTTCCCTTCATGGCATTAAGCATTTTTTTAGCACGAATCTGATACGATTCCATTTCAAAGTACTTGTTCAACATCCATAAATTTATTGCCATTACTGCGTTGGCAGACGGCATTACATTATCTTGAACATCAATTTTACGTGCAATTAGAGATGTTGATTTTGATGATGTAAAATAAAACATAATGTCTGCATCATCCGAGAAATGTTCAATTGTGTATTGCATCAATAAATTCGTTTGATGCAAATATTTTTCATCAAACGTAGCTTGATACAAGGTTATAAACGCATCAATCACAAAAGCGTAATCCTCAAGAAAACCATCGATAACAATAATAGACTTTGCTCCACCTTCATCTTTACAAGTATGCATTAGACGACCATCTTCACGTGTTAAATTGCAAAGAATAAAATCAGCATTCATCTTTGCAGCGATGAGATACTCTTCATTAGCAAAAGTCATATAAGCTTCCGAATATGCTTTCATCATTAGCGCATTCCAACTACAAATAATTTTATCATCTAACCCAGGTCTGATACGATGATTTCGGATAGCGATTAATTTAACTTTCATATCGTTGATAGATTTGCGCAAATCAGCGATAGAAATATTATTTCGTAAAGCGATTACTTCATCCGTATCATGACGCAATAAAATATATTGACCATCCTCCCAAAAGCCTCTTTCATTGACATTATAATACTCACAAAATAATTTTGCATCATCTAGCAAAACGGTATCGATTTCTGCCTTTGACCATGTATAAAATTTCCCTTCCACGTGTTCGCTATCTGCATCTAATGCAGTATAAAACCCACCAGAAGGACTAGTCATTTCGATTTTAATAAACGACAAGGTTTCAGCAACAACATCTTTATACAATGGATTTTTGAATGCTTGATATGCTTTGCAATACAAGGAAACTAGTTGCGCATTGTCATACAACATTTTTTCAAAATGCGGAACCTTCCAAAATATATCCGTGCTGTATCGTGCAAAGCCACCCCCTAATTGATCATAGATTCCTCCGTGAGCTATTTTCCGCAATGTAAGCTGGATATGATTTTCACAATTTTTATTTTTCGAATAAAACCAATACTGCAAAAGGTATTGATAATTATCAGGCATCGGAAATTTGGGTGAACGATTGGAACCCCCTTCTTCGTTATCCAACTGCTGCTCCCACTTCGAAAATATTTCATCGATATTAATGATGGTTTTCGATTCTGCCTCTTCGGATTTCAACAATTCGATTTGTCGAATACCTGCTGTCAATTCTTCAGAATATTGAATACATTTTCCGGTATCCTCTTCATAATATTTAGCAACTTGAAGGAGTATTTGTCGCCATTGTTCCTTAGGAAAATAAGTGCCGCCATAAATTGGTTTTTGATTTGGCAAGGTGATACAATTCAGTGGCCAACCTCCTTTTCCAGTCATTAATTGAATTGCGTCCATATAAATCTGATCGATATCGGGACGTTCTTCACGGTCAACTTTAATACAAACAAAAAATTTATTCATGATCGTTGCGATCTCTTCGTCTTCGAAACTTTCACGTTCCATTACATGACACCAATGACATGCAGAATAACCAATACTGATGATTAATAATTTGTTTTCCTCCTTTGCTTTCGATAGCGCTTCTTCGCCCCATACATACCATTCAACAGGATTGTTTGCATGCTGTTTCAAGTATGGACTAGAAGCATTTATCAACGAATTTGCCATAGTAGACTATTGAGAATAATTTTATTTACACAAATGAATTTCAATCTAAAAATAGGAATTAAAATGAAATAACAAAGGTTCTCTAATGTATTATCTCTTATGTGTATCTTCGTCGGATAATCGTTTTAGAGCAGATTAACTCTAAGTGATAAATTAAATAATCATGTCGAACAACAGACGAGTAACCATCATATTAATTTCCGTTTTATTTGGAACAGGATTATCATTTTTAGTTTTCAAGTTAAAGAGAGGTGGTGCTGAATTAACGGGGAATGATGAATTCACACTTTGGACAAATTTTGGTTTCTCCATACTCATTATACTTTCTGTTGGATTTTTATTTCTTTGGAGAAAGAAGAAAGGTCTATAATTTTTATGAAGCAATTAATAAGAAATAATTCTTCTTGCCTTTTTGAACGAGCAGGTATTTTTTATTCAACAAATTATTTGCATTTATGGTAAGTGCAACATCGCTTACCTTTTCCTTATTTAGAGAAATCCCACCACCTTGAATCATCTTTCTAGCTTCACCACGTGATATAAAGATATTTGATTTATCAGATAACAATTCAACAACATTAATTCCCGTTTGTAATTCTACTAAAGAGAGATACACTTGTGAGACTCCTTCAAATACACTCAACAACGTCTCTTCGTCTAATCGTGAAAGAGCATCAGTAGGGGCATTGCCAAATAAAATATCGGATGCTTCAACGGCACCATTATATGCCTCCAGTGAATGAACAGTACACGTTACTTCCTTTGCTAATGCTTTTTGTAAAACTCTTAAATGTGGCGCTTGTGTATGTTCCACTTCTATCCCAACAATTTCTTCTTTTGTAAGTAAAGTGAAAATGCGAATATATTTTGCAGCATCCATATCACTAGCGTTTAACCAGAACTGATAAAATTTATACGGTGATGTTAATAATGGATCCAACCAAACATTACCGCTTTCACTTTTACCAAATTTACTTCCATCAGCCTTCGTAATGAGTGGGCACGTTATAGCAAAGCCTTCACCGCCTTCCATCCTTCGGATAAGTTCAGTGCCCGTCGTGATATTCCCCCATTGATCAGAACCGCCCATTTGCACTTTGCAATTATAGTTTTTATACAAATGAAAGAAATCATATCCTTGAATTAATTGATAGCTAAATTCTGTAAAAGAAATCCCCGACTCTAATCGATTCTGAACGGAATCTTTCGACATCATATAACTAACAGTGATATGTTTTCCGACTTCACGAAGAAAATCGAGCAGGCTCCATTCTTTAAACCAATCAAAATTATTTACAAGCTCTGCTTTGTTATGACCATCATCAAAATTAAGAAACTTAGAAAGCTGTTTACGAATACAATTCACATTACGATCTAGGACATCTTCCTTCAACAATTTGCGCTCTTCTTTTTTTCCAGAGGGATCGCCTACCATTCCCGTTGCACCTCCAACTAAAGCAACTGGTTTATGCCCATTTACCTGTAAGTGTTTCAACAACATAATTGGAACCAAATTCCCAACATGTAAAGATTCAGCAGTAGGATCGAACCCTACATAGGCAGTAGTGAGTTCTTTTTCAAACTGTTCGGCGGTACCTGGCATCACATCATGGAGCATTCCGCGCCAGCGTAATTCGTCAATAAAATTCGGCGTATTCGACATATATCGCAAAGATAATTCATTAAGTATATACAACGTAATGCGGCAAAGATCATGATGAGATGATAATAGATGAACTAATTCACTACTCAAGTTTTAAGGACTAATTTAAGAATTCCCCTTCTATCTTCCCCATTTGAAATTTACTAAAAGGGTGAGTAAAATAACAATGACGACCATTCGTTTTTTTGCTTTCTAATTTATATAGATACTAACTTACGGTTTAACAATTTGGTAGTATATTTGGATTCTATATTAGGGATCACATGAAAAAAAATTGGATCATTTGCTTCGTCAATTTGCTTAGTTTCAATACTGGTTTTAGTGCTTCATTTAAAGATAACTATTTAGTACGTTGCAACGAAAAATTGATAGAAGTTGTAATGGAAGATCTTTTCACCCCACCAGTAGCAAGTAGAGTACACGTTTATCCAAACATTGCAGCTTATGAAGTATTGTGTATTGGTAATGCACAATTAAAATCATTAAGTGGGCCCATCAAACATTTACCAAAATTAGGATTTACAAAAACAGAAATTAATTATTCAATAGCTGCTGAATTTGCTTTTACAACAGTCGCAAAAAAACTTGTCCTTTCCGAATACATGATAACTGATTTTGAAAAAGAAGAAAAAGATCTTTGGAAAAATAAAAATATCGACACAATACTTATCAATAAATCTATTGAATATGGAATCCAAGCAGGAAAACAAATAATTGAATGGGTTATAAAAGACAATTATATTCAAGTAAAAACCATGGAACGTTATGTGTTATGTGATAACGTTGGTGCATGGAAACCTACTGCTCCAGCATATACAAACGCAATTGAGCCCCATTGGAATCTTATTCGCCCATTAGTCACTGATTCGTCATCACAAATTAAACCAGTGGCTAATGTTCCATTCAGTGAGAAGAAGAATTCGATGTATTACAAAAATGCGATGGATTTATATACTACTTCAAAATCATTGGACACATTAAAAAAAACGATCGCACAATTTTGGGATTGCAATCCTAACATATCATTTTCAGAAGGACATCTCACTTATTTTATTCATAAGATTTCACCGGGTGGTCATTGGTTAAAAATCACAGGTCAGGCATGTATTAATTTAAATTTTAATGAACTAAAAACCTCAGAAACATATACGCTTGTAACAGTAGGTCTTTTTGAATCATTCATAAGTTGTTGGTCGGAAAAATATCGCAGTCAAGCGATGCGACCAGAAACATATATCAATAGTTTAATTGATCCGCAATGGCTGCCTTACATACAAACACCACCGTTCCCCGAATATCCAAGTGGACACAGTGTACTTTCTGCTTCCTCGGCAACCATTTTAATGGAAATTATTCCTCAACCATATTCTTATACAGATTCTTCGGAAATGTATATTAATATTCCTCCGCGCACATTTGATTCATTTAATGCTGCAGCGCAAGAAGCAAGTGTTAGTCGGTTTTATGGCGGAATTCATTACATGCCTTCTCTAAACAATGGTGCAGATCAAGGTCGAAAAATCGGAAATTACGTTTTACAAAAAATATATTATCGTAAGTGAAAAAAATCACCACTCTGCTATTTTTTTTGTTATTACACCTGTGTATAATTACAAGTGCACAAATGTCATTCACGCAAATTAAATCAGAATATTCTGGTATTGATTTTAAAAATATTATTTTAGAATCTAATGCGTTAAATGAATTCACCTATTATTATCTATACAATGGTGGCGGTGTCGCAGTTGGTGATATTAACAATGATGGATTACCTGATTTATATTTTACAGGCAATACCGTTCCAAATAAATTATATTTAAACTTAGGAAATTTAAAGTTTAAAGACATTACTGACAGCGCTCATGTAAATGGTGGCGATGGTTACAAGACAGGGGTAACGATGGTTGATATTAATGGTGACGGTTTTTTAGATATTTACGTTTGTAAATCTGCACTCAACGATGTTGAACTACGTAGAAATATTTTATACATCAACAACGGAAATTTAACTTTCACAGAAAAAGCAAAAGAATATGGACTTGACGATGCTAGCTTTAGTACCCAAGCATATTTTTACGATATGGATATGGATGGGGATCTAGATATGTTTTTATTAAACCACCCTTCAGAAATGAATTTCGCAAACAATGTATTAGTAGGATATGACAAAGAAGGGAATTTAAATGCACGCAAAGATACGCTTCGAGAAAATGTAAGTTGCAGATATTATGAGAATATAAATAATGTTTTTAAGGACGAAACTATATCATCTGGTCTTGGCACTTATTCATTTGGATTAAGTGCCATTATTGATGACTTCAACGACGATGGTTATCCAGATATTTATATATGTAATGATGTGAAAGAACCGGATTACCTTTTCATCAACAATAAAAATAAAACTTTTACCAATAAAGCGGAAGATTATTTTAAACATTTTAGTTATTCTTCTATGGGCTCCGATTATGCTGATATAAATAACGATGGGTTTTTAGATTTAATTACATTGGACATGCTCCCAGAGTCATACCCACGTCAAAAAATTTTAATTGCTGCCGGCAATTATGACAATTTTAATAAGCTTGCTAAATATGGATTTGGAAATCAATATGTGAAAAATGTTTTGCAACTTAATAATGGCAATCATACCTATTCAGATATAAGTTACTTAGCAGGTGTACCCGCCACCGAATGGAGTTGGACCCCCTTACTCGCCGATTTCGATAATGATGGCTTAAAAGATTTATATGTTACCAATGGCTATCTACGTGATGTTACCGATATGGATTTTATGATGTACAATGCTGATTCTATTAAAAAAGTAGTTTTTAAATCGAGCAAAATTGATGATGCAATGAAAGCATTATCGGTTGTTCCTTCTTTTAAGTTGCAGAATTATCTCTATAAAAATAATGGAAATCTTACTTTCAACAATGTCACTAAAGCAAGTGGCATGGATATTCCATCATGGAGCAACGGTGCTATTTATGCTGATCTTGACAACGATGGCGATCTCGATATTATCGTCAACAATATTTATGATACACCTTTTCTTTATCGAAATAATACTACAGAAAATAAATCGGCAAACTTCATTAGATTCAAATTAATTGGTGATAAAAAGAATCCTTCAGGCATTGGCGCTGTTGTTAAAATAGAAACTCCTGATGGTAAAAAACAAGTGCAACATTTTAATCCTGATAAAGGATATCTCTCCTGCAACGAATGGTTCGTACATTTTGGAATTGGGCAAAATACCATTGCCAATGTTTCTATCACATGGCCGAATGGATTTATACAAACCATCGAAAATGATTCTGCTAATGCACTTTATTCTCTGAACATAAAAAATGCACGACCAAGTGTTAAATCAGAAGAAAAAAATGTTGCCTTATTTACTGACATTACTAAACTGACGAATGTTAATTACAAGCAAAAGGAAAATTCATACATCGACTTTAAACTGGAGCCCCTTCTACCACATCAGTTTTCTCAAATGGGACCCTGTATTGCTGTTGCTGATGTTAATGGTGATAATACGGATGATTTCTTCACAGGTGGAAGTAAAGATAATGAAGGATCACTCTTTATTCAAGATTCTTCTGGAAAATTTAAATTGAAAAATGAACCAGCTATTTTTGCAGATAAAAAATTCGAAGATACGGGCGCTGCCTTCTTTGATGCCGATAACGATGGTGACAATGATCTACTTGTTGTGAGTGGGGGAAATGAATATCCTGAAATGCCTACCATGTATCCAGTACGATTATATACGAATGATGGTAAAGGTAATTTTACAAAAAGTAATGCACTACAAAATATTTTCACTAGTGGTAAAGCAATTGCAATAAACGATTTCGACAAAGACGGAGATCAAGATATTTTTATTGGTGGAAGAGTTGTTCCTGGACATTACGGATTAATTCCAAGTAGTTATTTACTACAAAATAATAAAGGGAATTTTACAGATATCACAAATTCCATTCCCTCTTTATCAAAAATAGGAATGGTAACGGATGCAATTTGGTCTGATGTAAACGGTGATGGATGGAAAGATTTAGTTCTTGTTGGTGAGTGGATGCCGTTAACTATTTATAAAAATTATAATGGAAAATTAGATTCTGTCCCAACGATAATGGAAAATTCGTATGGATTATGGAATACTATACAACAAGCAGATATCGATGGTGATGGTGACATAGATTTAATTGGAGGCAATATAAGTTTCAATACCCGATATAAAGGTAATGAACAATATCCCTTAACAATGATCGTAAGTGATTTTGACAATAATGGAAGTACAGATTGCGTAATTAGTATGTATCAAGATGGAGTAAGTTATCCCATTGCTTATCGCGATAATTTATTAGATCAAATGGTGTATTTAAAAAAGAAATTCTTGCGTTATCGCGATTATGCAAATGCAACAATTAATGAAATTTTTACACCCTTACAACTACGTAACGCTTCCAAACTTAAAGTTAATGACATTGCAAATACCACCTTTATAAACGATGGAAAGGGCAATTTTACACAACAATATTTGCCTGTAAAAGCACAAATATTTCCTATCAATGCAATTGTTTCTGATGATTTTAATAAAGATGGAATCATCGATCTAGTAGTTGGTGGAAATGATTATTCCACAGAAGTGGAGTCAGGAAGAAATGATGCAGGTATTGGCTTATTTTTAGATGGAACAAACAACAAATTCAAAGCTGAACCTGTTACTCAATCTGGCTTTTACATTCCGGGTGATGTGAAATGTATGAAAAAAATTATGATTCATAACAAACCATGTATTATCGTTGGTAAAAACAAAGGAGCTATTCAAATTGTTGGATTAACAAATTAAGTACAACGAAAAATTATCTACATTACACCTTATGATTTTAGTAACTGGAGCAACAGGACTTTTAGGATCACGTTTATTATATGATCTTGCCAAAGAAGGTAAAATGGTTCGAGCTTTAAAGCGACATTCTTCCTCAGTAGAATTATTTAATAACTGGACAAAAGAAACGATAGAATTAAAAAAAAATATAGAATGGGTGGATGGGGATTTATTAGATATATTTAGTTTAGAACACGCATTAATAGATGTTACTATCGTTTACCATTGTTCAGCATTCATTTCATTTGATCCAAGTAAAGCAAAATTAATGGAGCAAATAAATATTGAAGGAACGGCTAATCTTGTAAATCTTTGTTTAGAAAAAAAGGAATTTAAACACTTTTGCCATGTAAGCTCTGTGTCATCACTAGGAAGAATGATTGACAGCGTTATGATAGATGAGCACAGCGATTGGATACCGGGTTCGCATAATTCAAATTATGGAATTAGTAAATATGGTGCGGAACGTGAAGTATGGAGAGGGATTTCAGAAGGACTAAATGCAGTCATAGTTAATCCAACCATTATTTTAGGGCCTGGTGATTGGTCGAAAGGAAGCTCTGAACTTTTTTTGAAAATAAAAAATGGATTTAAATTTTATACTGATGGCGAGAGTGGATTTGTGGATGTTCGCGATGTAAGTTTAGCGATGCGTTTCCTTGTTGAAAAAAAAATTACAGCAGAACGATATATTTTAAATGGAGAAAATATAAGTTTTCACAAATTCTTTAATCAGATCGCGAAGGAGTTAAATGTAAAAGCTCCTTCTATACGTGTTCAACCATGGGTAAGCGCAATTATTTGGCGACTAGAAAAAATTAGATCCCTCATTAGCGGTAAAAGTCCCTTTATTACCAAAGAAACCGCTCATTCAAGTCAGCAACATTATCACTATAACACTGATAAAATTAAAGCACTAGGTTTTCAATTTAGACCATTTAGCGATACAATAATTGATACGTGCATTGCATTGAAAAATACATAATCAAAGATTATTTTTTTGAGGTCAATGATTGTTGCTTTGGACTATATCGATTGAAAAAATTCAACCAAATAGCACGACTGGTTCTAAAGGTATACGGAGCTAAACCCAATAATATTAACGTAAATAATAGTAAGAACGGCATCGGACTAAAAGTTGGTACCAAGAAAAAATAAAGGAGAAACACTGCAACTCCAATGGCAATAGTGAAAGCATAACTAACATACATTGCACCATAATAATAACCAGGCTCGGGAAAGAAATTTAAATCACACTTTGGGCAATGCGAATACATTTCCGTAGTATGCTTCAAATGGTATGGGTTCATATCGGGATATAAATTACCTTCTAAACATCGAGGACACTTATGCGTTAAACTGCTTTTTAAGATATGAGAAAATGACATCGTATTTTTTTGCAAAGTTACAGTTACATGTGAAAATTTGATCATGAAAAACATAAAAATATTCCAATAAATTACACTTTTATAATTCCAATTATAACTACCTTACATATCTAAATGAATTATGATGTGGGAAGAAATTGACAACCATCTTTGCAAAAGCTTTAAATTTAAAAATTTTAGCGAAGCTTTCTCTTTTATGACTAGAGTTGCTTTGATAGCCGAAAAAATGAACCACCATCCTGAATGGACTAATATTTACAATGTTGTAGACATTAAATTGAATACCCATGATGCTGGAGATATGGTAACAGAAAAAGATCATCTTTTAGCAAAAGCTATTGATCATTTATTTTAATAATAAATCAAAATGGTTAAAATGATTTGTTGTAACCGACAGCTCATTTACATTGTATTTTTATATTTTAAGAGGATGAATCATTAAATAAATTATGCATTTATATTAAAATATTGCACTTTTGAGGTGAAATAAATTCAAGCTACTCACCATTTTCAATGAATAAAAAATACCTTCAATACTTTCTTGTATCAACGATCATACTTTACATCTACAGTTTGATTCATCGTATTGCCGATGTTGATGATGCATGGGTTGGAGAGTTGGCATATTTCCAATCTAAGTTAGGTTTTGCAAGATCGGAGTTGATGAGAGGCGTTACCATGCAAGAGATTCGTCATGTATGTCATCATAAATTTCTTACGATTCAAGGTGGTTGGTTTGTGAATTTATTTGGATGGTCACTGTATACATTGAAATCAGTAAGCTTGATGTACTTTCTAATATTTATCGGTAGCTTTTGGCATTATGCTAAAAGTAAATCTCTTTCAAAAGAATCAATAATACTCTTTTTTTCATTGTTGATGGCGAACGCATTAGTATTCGAGTTTTCGTTTATCTATCGTCCTGAATTACCTGTAATGGCTTTAGGATTTCTCTCTTTTATCTTTCTTGAAAAATCATTTGAACAAAAAAATAAAATTCTCTTTAACGCTGCAATTGCAGGCCTCTTCGCAGGATTGTGTGTTGCTACACATTTAAACGGAGTTGTATTTCCTGTTGCAGGATTTTTGCTGTTAGCATTGAACAAAAAGTTTCTTCCAGCTTTTATTTTCGGCATTTTTACTTTACCCACCATCGCAATTTATTTTTACGACTTTAGATCCATGTCTGATTTCGCATTTTGGTCGTACCAGATGAATAATATTCCTTCAATAGATGAATCACCCAACAAATCTCTTGCAATGAGAATTCTATTTAATTTTCTGACCGAACATAAGCGTTTTTTTCATAGCCCAATCGAACTAAGTTTTACACTTCTATTGATATTTGTATTCTCCTTTACAATAAGTTTTTTGAAAAAATATAAATTGATTTTAATGTATTCATTCATCCTAATCATGACTATTTCATTATTTTCTGTTCACAAATCATCAAAATATTCTATCATCTATTTACCATATTTAATGTTACTAGTTACTTATGGATTGCAAATTATCCATGATAAAAGAAATGAGTTGCAAATATTTAATCAACCAATTAATCATAAATTTGCAATAGGATTTAGCACTGTTCTCCTCCTATTTTACTTCACAGCCAATAGTGTTTTTAATGTTAGGTTATGCAGCGATAAATTCTATCCCAAACAAAATAGCGACATTGTAAAATCTTATATCCATGAAAATACGAGCAGTTTAAGGATCGTTGCACCCATGACTTTCATCTTTAATGAAATAGATAGCTTTAAATCTATTCAAGGGGAAATGTACTACACAGAGATGCAGAAAAAGGATACTACACTTTACCAATTGGGGTTTTTGCAGGCAACAAAAAAGTATCATATCGATTATATTCTCTTATCTCCTCCACATATTGAAATGCTAGGAATGAAAAATTGCGCCAAGGAAGTTTATAAAAATTCAGGCTTCGAATTGCTCTTGAATTCTGATAAATTAGTAATCATTAAACGTATTAAGTAATCAATAAAAATTCGTGAAATATTTTCTGTGGTAATTTATCTTGAATGAAAAAATAAATTGTTTGATTAATTTTTCTCAGAATACATCCAAGCATCCTTTTCAAATTCAACTTTAATTTGAGCCATCTCTTTAATCGTAGCACCTGAACTATTACTTGAAAACAAACTTACCATGTGCAGTCCTTTGTTATTCGTGCCAATGATTACTGCATCAAAACCATGATCAAAAGCCTCTTGCTGAAACTTAACAGCATTCTCATAAATTTTAAAACATCCACCAATTACATAATAGTTCCCAACTACTATTTTTTGATCCGATTCAGCCTTATTATTTGTAACCACTTTCGTAGAAACGGGCTGCGTGGGTTCAATCGTTTTTATCTCATCAACAGCCTTATTTTCAGAAGCATTATTTACAGTTGCTGAAAGTGCTGTGATGGAAGTATCACTCATCTTAATTGACGTTTGATTAGAATCAATAATTGCTGTTTCTTCAAACTTTGTTTCGGGATATGCTGCTGCAACATTTATAGTGTTTGCTGATGCGCTATCAGAAATCGTATTATTGGAGGAAAATGATCCGAATGGAATAATTGAACTCAAACTGGAATTCAGATTTTTTATCAAGCTAGGACTAAAAGCCAAAAATGCCAACACTGCCGCCGCAGGTATTAATTCTAATAAACGCCAACCTGATTTTTTTGTAGTTGCTAATTTATGTTTCGCTGACTTAATATTGCGAATTACACCTGCTACTTCATCACGACGAATTGCTGGTGAGTGAATGGTTATCAAACCAAAACTTTCTGTAAGATAATTTACTGATAAATCTGGCTCAAATTGAAGATGATGTTCGCGATCATACGAAATTGAACCCACTTTAATAATTTGTAGCACTTCTCCACTATTTAAGGCGCTTAAGGAAGCATCTACATACTCTTGAATTTGCAGAAGTGCCTCCGAATACGAAATATCTAATTGATTACTAATATGATTTGCTAATAATCCATCATTACTACGAAGACTTGCATTAAATGCAATTCGCTTAGCAGGTGGAGAAAATGTATGTTGTGAGGGATTAAGAAAGGCGCTACGTGTGTTCGCAACGAAACCTCCCAAACCTGGAATGATCACACAATCAGCATTATAAAGAAGATCACTTATGTATTGGTCTATTCGCAAAGCCATTATTTATTGAGGGCTAAGATAGTTCTTCCATGCATTAAGGCAAAGCAGAATTGAATAGATCTTACCGAATTTTAGCTAAGTAGTAATTTTGCTCTTACTAAATCTTCTGGGGTATCTATAGCAATAGTCTCAAATTCAGTAATTTTTGTCTTGATATGCATCCCATATTCTAACCAGCGTAACTGCTCTAATGATTCAGCGATTTCTAATTTCCCTTGTGGCATCGCCGTAAGCTGTGGTAAAATGCTAGTACGATAACCATAAATACCGATATGCTTATAATAAGTATGATGCTTTAGCCATTCACCAATTTCCTTACCTTTAAAATAGGGAAGTGCTTGTCGCGAAAAATAAATAGCCTCTCTATTATATTTCAAAATCACCTTAGGGTTATTGGGATTCATTAGATCCGAAGCATCGGAAATCACTTTTACTAACGTTGCAATTTGAACAGCATCTTCCATTAAGCAATCTACAATTAGATCAATTTGTTCAGGTTTGATAAAAGGCTCATCGCCTTGAATATTCACAACAGCATCCCAACCATGACCATATTTTAAAACTGCTTCAGCACAACGATCTGTTCCACTAAGATGATTTGGTGAAGTCATAACCACTTTGGCTCCAAACCCACGAACATGTTCCGCGATGCGTTCATCATCCGTTGCAATGATTACTGCATCTAATCCCTTTGCTAATTTTGCTTGATAGTAAACACGTTCAATCATACTTTTATCACCAATCATTGCTAATGGTTTACCAGGAAAACGAGTAGACGCGAATCGTGCTGGAATAATTCCAAGGATCTTCATAACTATTTCGATTTCTCTCCTCTAAATAATTGAATATATCCATGTAAAATGCGTGGCTTAATACCATCTAAGAAAATTTCATTTACTATGCAAATATAGAAATAAGCACTCTCTGGTAAATCATCACCAGTATTATTTTTCTTGCCATTCCATCTTATTTCCGGATCATTGGTTTCATACACTAGCGCTCCCCATCGATTGTAAATTTTCATCTCTACATCTTTTACATCACGGTATTTGGGAAAGGGATGAAACAAATCATTGATGCCATTATCATCAGGTGTAAAAACATTTGGCAACTCATAAAAGGGACAGCCATCTACACATAAAACAGTGGAAGGCTGACTAATATTTCCTGTTGAATCTGTAGCAGTAATATAATAACATCCAGAAATAGAAATTGGATTAGTATACACATACAGATTCGATCCTGCTTGTATAGTTGCAACCAAAGTATAACTTGATGATCCAGCTACAGAATGATACAATTGATAACTTGCAACATCATTTATACAACTATCTGGTAACTTCCATAATAACGAGTCCGTAAGTCCAATACAATTTGGAAACTGTGAAAACAATAAAGCACATGGAGGCTCATTATCAATTGGTGTGGAGCATTTAATTTCTGAACGGTTAATGATAGGGTTCACTAACGCTGTATCATTATATGCGCCAATACTTTTTACATAATAGCAATATTCTGTTCCGTTAATCAATGAATCATCTACATAATTTAAAGAGCTTGTTACATCTATGGAATCAAAAGTTCCACCACTCGTTTGTCGATAAATAATATATTCTGCATTTGTCCATGGAACATTTACTGCATAACTCAATTTGCTTTTCTTATCGCCAGGAGAAACAGATAAATAAACAGAGTAAGCAACTTGAGTGGTTCCAATTTGAAAAATATTACCAGGAGTATCATTCCAAAATTGAATTCTATACTGGTATTGATTATCAGTCGTGTTTAAATTATTATCCACATGAATAGTATCGTCTAAATTAGATGTTGAAAGTATATCTGTGTAACTTCCTGCACTTGTTGCACGTTGCATCACATAATGAAATGGTCCGGGAGTTTGTGTGAAATCAAGTTGTGTTGGTTTCGACCATGCAACAAAAATACTTCCTGTTGTTGCACTTGTATTTGTTATATCTACATTGGTGATGACAGGTAAATCGCGTTTTAACAATCCACAAAATTCAACAGAGGCATAACTTTCAGCTCCATCAGGATAAAAAGCGGTAACCATATAACAATAATTTACTGCAGGTGATAAACCTTGTCCGTTATTATTATCTACAAACGTAGTATCTAACAAACCATTTATTGTTCCGATAAAAACATATCCGGTATACGTAGGTACTCCTGTTTCACAATACGAAGGAGTAAAGCCAAATGTACTTACTCGTCGATAAATATTGTATCCAATGGCTTCAGCGCAAGCGCTTCTATTCCAATTTAAAATTAAACTATTTCCTTGCGGAACAACCGTTGGATTTTTTGGAGAAGGTCCTACTACTCTTATAAAAACTTGTTCAAGATCAGCTAATGAAATTGATTGGTTATTATCTTTTGCTTTAAATACAACAGCGTACGGACTTTTTCTAACATGAGCACAAGTGGTATTCCAATCAAAATTCCCAGTTGCAGTGCCAACCGTTGGTGTTGAACTAAATGTAGCAGGACTTGAGCTCAACGTAAACGGACCACCAGATGCAGTCATGGTTATTGTTTCGCCATTCGGATCATTCGCTGTAATCACAAGATTCAATGAAGCACCTGCTTCAACACAGGTATCTTTTATTGCAGTAATTGCTGGAGGATCATTTACAGGAGGATAAATTGTAATCTGCATATCGCGTGTTACATATCCAATATTTACAGCTCCAATTCCTTGAATATTTCTCCATTCACGAATAAGCATCGCAACATTATATTCTCCTATAGCCTGAGGCGAATCCCATATCAAATCACCCGTAACAGGATTCAATGTAAAAGAACTACTTGCTGATGGATAAAAATAATTAGGAATTGGTAATCCTCCTACTCCTTTGCAATGAACCAATTCATACGACAAACTATCACCATCAGGATCATAGGCATCTGGATTATGAATAAAGAGACGATTAACTGCACCATCATCAATGGGTGGTTGCAATAATTGTGGTGAACTATTTTGTGATGTAAATGGAGAAATCGCCATTCTTGTTTCAACATAAAAAGGAACATTTACTGAACCAGGAATATTAACGACCCCACCATTTCTATTCTCATCTAAAAAATACATGGTATATGTTCCGTTGCCGGGATAAGTATGAATTCCAGTATACTCATTACGTTGGATATCTGGTCCAACATTAAAAATAATAGTATCACGATCCAACGTATCACGATCACCATCTCCCCACCAAAATTCTAACTTAGGACGATCAGCTTGGCTACTCGATTTGGTATACGTCACAATTTTTGCTTCGAAAAGGTTATTGCCGATTTTACGAAATGTAATTTCACCGGCACGATTGTGTGTTGCAAAAATATTTCCACTTGTTATTAAAAATAATAAAGCAGTAAAAAAATTGCGAAGCATTAAAAATCCTTTATTCATAATATGCAATAATCCATTTTAAAATTATATTAATATGCAATCACTTGTTGTTCCAATATTTCTGGCAGTTCGCGGAACTCATATTGTTGTGTTCTTAACTGTGGCTCGAAACCTGCTTCGCGTATTGCTTCTTGAATTCCATTAGAAGTAAATCGATGGGGTGCTCCTGCTGCAGAAACAACATTTTCTTCAATCATTATAGAGCCAAAATCATTAGCCCCTGCATGTAAACAAACCTGAGCAACTGATTTCCCAACTGTTAACCATGATGCTTGAATATTCACCACATTTGGCAACATTATTCTACTCATAGCAATCATTCGAATATATTCGTCACCGGACACTTCATTCCTAATACCTTTTACTCTTCTTAACAACGTTCCTTCATCCATAAATGGCCACGGAATAAATGCTAAAAATCCTTTTGCATGTGAAGGTTTCTCAGCTTGTACTTCGCGCAATGCTACTAAATGTTCGAAGCGTTCTTCCAATGTTTCAATATGTCCGAACATCATTGTTGCCGATGTTGTAATATCTAATTGGTGTGCGGCACGCATCACATCTAACCATTCACGTCCACTACATTTACCTTTCGAAATCATTCTACGAACGCGATCGTTTAATATTTCTGCGCCAGCTCCAGGCAATGAATCTAATCCTGATTTTTTAAGTGCAGATAAAACTTCAGTATGCGTTTTGCCTTCCAGCTTTGCAATATGCGCAACTTCTGGTGGTCCCAGTGAATGTAATTTTAATTTAGGATATAAACGTTTTAGTTCACTAAATAGTGTGGTATAATAACTCAATCCTAAATCTGGGTGATGTCCTCCTTGCAACAATAACTGTTCCCCACCATAACGAAAAGTCTCTTCGATTTTTTGCTTGTATTGATCAATCGTGGTGATATACGATTCCGCGTGACCAGGAATCCGATAAAAGTTGCAAAATTTACAATTGGCAATACAAACATTGGTCGTGTTTACATTTCTATCAATGATCCACGTTACCCTGCCATCGGGCTTTTGTTTTTTTCGAAGCTCATTTCCAACAAACATCAACTCACTGGTAGGAACATTTTCAAATAAAAATTTCCCTTCTTCCGCTGTGAGGAAGTCGAAGTTTAATGCTCTTTTTAATAACTCTTCACTATCCATCATACACTTGATTTTTGCTTTTAAACACTTCAAAAAGGCAGAAAGTTTTCTTTGAAGGTGAACTAGATTTGAAGATGATATTTGCTTTACCTAATTTCATGCGCTCAAAGTTAAAGTTTATCATGCACATCACCATAAAACGCTTGTCAGCACCGCGTAAAGATGACCATCTGATCATCCTTGCTGAACGGGATCAACAAATCCCCAACAACCTTTTTAATAAAGAAGAACAAGCCTTTATTAAACAAGAACGCAAAGCCGAACGAAAACTTGTGGTTGTTAATCAATATCGACGAATGGTTTTTATTCAAATGCTTGACTCTGAAAAACCTAAGCCTCAATTATTTGAAAATGCTCGTAAAGCAGGATCATCAATAACTGCTCGAATTCAATCGTTAAAAGCGGCGAACGTGACCATTAGCAGTCAACTTTCTAGCGATATTACGCTTGCTTTCGCGGAAGGAATAGCACTTACAAATTATCAGTTCTTAAAATATAAATCCACAGCGAAAAAGGAAGAAAATTCATTGCAAAATATTAGTATTCAATCAACTGTGGCTAAAGATAGAGAAATTGAATTACTTCAAATAATGGTTGATTCCGTTTATCAAACAAGAGACCTTGTTAATGAACCTCTCTCTTTTCTTACAGCTACCGAACTTGGGAAACAATTTACTAGAATGGGTAAGGAGGCAGGTTTTAAAGTCCAAGTGCTCAACAAAGTAGCCATAAAAAAACTTAAAATGGGCGGTCTTCTTGCTGTTAATTTAGGAAGTATTGATCCTCCCACTTTTACTATTATGGAGTGGAAGCCAAAAAATGCTATTAATAAGAAGCCAATTGTACTGGTAGGAAAAGGCGTTGTTTACGATACTGGCGGTATGAGCCTTAAGCCTACCCCAAATTCGATGGACTATATGAAATGCGATATGGCTGGAGGAGCAGCTGTTGGTGGTGCTATGTATGCGGTAGCAAAAGCCAAACTTCCTGTTCATGTAATTGGATTAGTACCTGCAACTGACAATAGAGTTGACGGAAATGCATATGTTCCTGGTGATGTTATAACGATGATGAGCGGGAAAACTGTTGAGGTTTTAAATACGGATGCAGAAGGAAGATTAATTTTAGCAGATGCACTTCATTATGCAAAACGATTTAAACCTGAATTAGTAATGGATTTTGCAACCTTAACTGGAGCTGCTTCAACAGCAATAGGACATTATGGAATTGTTGCAATGGGTAAAGTAGATGATAAAGTACGTGAGGATTTAAGAGAAGCTGGAAATAATGTATATGAACGTTTGGCGGAATTTCCGTTTTGGGATGAATATGATGAGTTATTAAAGTCGGATATTGCAGATCTTAAAAACATTGGCGGCCCAACAGCTGGTGCTATTACGGCAGGAAGGTTCTTACTTCAGTTTACAGATTTTCCTTACATGCATTTTGACATTGCAGGACCAGGATTTAACAGAGGTACAGACAGTTATCGTGGCAAAAACGGAACAGGAGTTGGCGTAAGATTATTATTTGAGTATTTAAAAAAGAAAGTTAAGTAATTTAATGTTTACAATACTAAAAAATGTTAAGCAACACGCTTAAAAATTATGAGCAATGAACTTGAAGGATCAATAAGAATTGGAATTTCTATTGGTGAGGTAAATGGTGTAGGTCCTGAAATAATCATGAAAACATTTAACGATGCTAGATTATTACAAACGTGTACACCTGTGATTTATGGTTCAGTAAAAGCTATGTCATTTCACCGTAAGGCATTAAACATTCAGGAGTTTAATTTTAATCATATTCGTTCAGTAAAGGAAATTATTCCCCGTAAAATAAATTTAATAAATTGTTGGGAAGAAGAAATAAAAATAGAAATTGGAGTTGCATCAAAGCTAACAGGGATGTATGCCTTTAAAGCAATAGAAACAGCTACCGCTGATTTAGCAAATGGAAGTATTGATGCATTAGTGACCGCTCCAATTGACAAACACACTATCCAACCTGACAATCCAACCTTTACAGGACATACTGAATATCTTGCTAAAGCATTTAACACAACTGATTACTTAATGTTTCTGGTTTCGGGTGACTTGCGCGTTGCATTAGTCACTGGTCATGTTCCTGTTTCGAAGGTTGCTGCTTTAGTTTCAAAGGAAAGTATTCTTGCTAAACTTAAGGTTATGCACGCATCGTTGAAACGTGACTTTGGAATACGAAAACCTAAAATTGCTGTATTAGGATTGAATCCACACGCTGGAGACCATGGCGTAATAGGCAATGAGGATATGGAAATAATTATTCCAGCAGTTAAAGATGCAAATAGTGCTGGGATCTTGGCTTATGGCCCTTACTCTGCTGATGGCATATTTGGTGCTGGTGGATATAGAAAATTTGATGCTATATTAGCTATGTATCACGACCAAGGATTAATACCATTTAAAACACTTGCGTTTGAAACAGGAGTAAACTTCACTGCAGGATTACCATTCGTAAGAACGTCACCAGATCACGGAACAGCATATGATATAGCTGGAAAAGGAATTGCAAATGAAAACTCCTTCCGTGAAGCGGTTTATTTGGCATGTGATATTTATAAACGTAGAATGGAGTATGATGGTATAACAGCAAATCCACTTGCCTTTAGTAAATTGGGATCAGATCGATAATTCAGCTAACCTAAAAGTAAAATATCCCCTTTTATAAAATGATTTCAATAAAATAGAGTAAAAGAATTATATTAAAATGAAATTTCAAAAGCTACTTATTTTTGTTTTATTACTTGGGAACTTTAAAGAAGCAAAATCTCAAAACCAATGGCAGCCAGATTCTACTGCTTATAATTATTTATCAAGGGGTAATAATTTAGAGCAATATAAGTCATCTGGTTTAACAACAATAAGTAAAGATTTAACAATTCATAATGCCAATAGTTCAAGTATAAAATGGGATATTCCAGCTAATTCAGGTAATGTTGTTTTGACTTTACTAACTGGAGATATCGACCTTAGTAACACGGTATTATATTCGGTTTGCAGAAGAAATAATATACCCAACTCCATTACAATAAATGTAAATACTATAAACAATACTAGTTTTATTATTGGCCCAACTACAAAGGTAAGTACTAACAATTTTGCACTTCCAGTAACTGAATGGCATCAACTTGGAAGTTTTATTTCAAGTCAACCAAAAAACAATGCCAATCCATTAGATCTTGAACATGTTAAAAGTATCACGTTTGAGGCACCAAATGCAAATGTGAATGTTAGTTTATGGATTGATGAAATTAAAACAATTAAACCTACTGGTCCAGCTTGTATAATACATTTTAACAGATTTCGTAGTAATGCCGACTCTCTATTAGTTCCCTACTTATTACAAAAAAATATTAAAGCGAATATTGATTTTGTTTTTGCCTTTGCAAAATCAAAACTTACAGAAACAAAATCGGGTCTTACTTATTCTTATGTTGGATTAAATAGGATCGATACATTAGTACATCAATATGGATGGAGTTGTACTAGCCATGGCTCATTCTATGATAATTTACCTTATTTAAGTGCAACAGATCAGTATAAATTGTGCGCGCTCGATTCCTTTATAAATCATGGTTTCGATGCTAAATGGTGCTTTAGTATTCCTGTAGATGATTGTACCAATGATATTTTTAAAAAAATTAAAGATTGGAATTTTTATAAATCAATCAGAAAACAAGATCAAGGTTATAATGAGTTGCCAATCAATAATCCATATAATGTAAAGTTTTTCCGTCCGACATCAGCTAGTGCAGGATCCAATGTTGGAGGCACTCCACTAACTCCTCAACAAATGAAATCCTTTGTCGACAAAATCCAGGTTAACAAAGGTTTATTGGTTATTGATTTTGGATCTATCCTTACCGACTCTTCTAATCTCTTCCAAGAATCAGAATTAACAATGCAAAACGATGCTTTAGGATTAATTAATTATGCTGATTCACTAAACATACCTTTTATAACATTTGAAGATTTATTTAAACCTGATTCTAATTACATTCAAAAACTTCACTCTAGTGATGATTATTTTGTACTTAATGATTTGAATCCACGTTTATTGGATATACAATCGAATGATGTTGCTCCAAATAATAGTGCGTTAATTGTAAATATAATTCAAGCACCAATTTATGGTATAGCAACTGTTAGTACCAGTCAGATTAATTATACTCCTTCATCAATTTGTTTTACAACAGATACACTAATTTATACTTTATCTGATAGTGTATCCATTGACACATCGAAAGTTTTTATTCAACGTATGGGTAGTAATATTAACGTTGTTAAAACTGGTTATTGCAATCCAAACACCTATTCGTTAAATGTAACTCCGAGAGGTGGTTTAGGGCCATACAATTATCTTTGGCAAGATGGCAATATTAATCAAACAAGAATTATTAGCGGTTCTGATACCTTATTTGTTATTATAACTGATGCTAGTGGATGTACGTGTACTGATTCAATAACAATTCCCAATATTCCTTTTCCTGATCCTGTTGTTTTGGACTCAATTCAATGTGGTCCGGGCATCCCTCTCTGCACAGTAACATCGAATGGAACAACTTTATGGTATGATTCGCTAGCAGTTGGAAGCTTATTACAAACAGGGGGTTCAACATTTAGCCAATCGGTAAATTCATCTACCACTTTTTATGTAGCGGTGGATTATGGCTCATGCATTAGTAATAGAATTGCAGTGAGCACAACCTTTAAAAAACCTGTAGTTCAAATTACAAGTTCTGACACCTTAATTTGTTCAAATCAATTTGTGCGACTAAATGCGATAAATGATGTAGGATTATCCTATCACTGGTTTAAAAATGGAACTGCTATTGCAAATGGCTCCACCTCGAATTTTTATTTCGCAAGGAGAACCGGCACCTATTCATTAAAAGTAACACGTGATTATGATGGTTGTATCAATAATTCCAACTCAATAAACATTAGTGTAATTGATACACCGTTTATAAGCACTAATGATAGTTTGGTGTTTTGTTTAGGAGATAGTATAACTTTAAATATGCCTGTAATACTAAATGCAACGTATTCATGGTATCAAAATAATTCACCAATTATAAATGCCATTTCTTCACAACTAATAGTTTATTCTGGGGGCACCTACAATGGGATAGTTAATTACCCACAAGGATGTTCTATTTCTACAGATACTGTAACAACACAAACGAATTGCAACGTTGGAATTGAGGAACCCCTAAAAGATTTTTTAAATTTATCTATCTTCCCCAATCCATCGAGTGGTGTCGTTCTATTAATTCTTGAAAACAAGAAACCTCAACATTTACTAATCACCGTAACAAACATTTTAGGAGAAGTAATTAGCACTATTACAAATAAGGAAATTTCTGCCGGGACATTTAAATATTCATTAGCGGAAAATTTACCTCCTGAAGTGTATTTTTGCAATGTTAAAACCGAAAGTGAATTGCATCAAGTAAAATTTATTATCATCAAATAAAACTTATCTAGAAAAAAAGCGCCCTGAAGTACGAAGACTTCAGGGCGCTTTTTTTTTATTTTTTGAATTCAATTGTTATCGCATCAAATACATCTTTCCCCAACCACGTTTAAAATATTTATCAATACCTACATCGCGATTTTCAATTTTATTTCCATCAATTTTCGTAACTACATGGTATAAGTAAACTCCATTTGCTAATTGATCTCCAAATTCATCTTTACCGTTCCACGCATAGTCTGTTAAATTTCTTCCAATATGTAACGGGCCTAATTCATCCTTCGTTATCTCACGAACAATTTTTCCAGTTACCGTCATAATTTGAATTTTAAATTCACTTGGTGTTTCTGATCCCGTTAAAACAAATACAAATCGCGTAGAAGTAGAAAATGGATTAGGATAATTTATCACTTCAGTGATAGTGCTTTTATTTATCACTTCAAATTGAATTCGGTAATCGTTTAGTCCGGATAAATTTCCTGATTTATCAGTAGCTTGAACATCTAAAGTATACACACCGTCTTGCGTTAAAAATGGACTATAATCTATTTTAAAACTATTGCTGGGCAATGTTGCAGGTGTCCATTTCAATTTAGCATTATCAGAACTTGAACCAGACGTTGGTTCAAAATTCAGGAAGCGTGAAGCACCAGATGGATTTATTAAACTCACTCGAAAATCAGCAGTATCATTCAATACGATGTATTTATTTTCATCCATCAATTGAATATGAATATTGGGCTTGCTTGAAACAATATCACCATTCAAAATATGCAGTCCATCAAATGTAACGTCGAGCAAAGGATTAGTGATATCCTTTGAAACATTAAAGTGCAAATTAGCAAGATTATTAAAATGATATTGCTCTGGTTGGTCTTGATGTGGATTCGCTTCAATCCAAAGATTATTTAAGCCTGCATAACCTGCCGAACTAAATGACAAATGCGTCATCACAGTATCACCAGGAGGAAGGTCACGTTTCATTCTGACAGAACCAAGTGAATGACGAATATTATTTGCATCGTACATGAAATAATCAACTAACAATGTATCCATTTTAACACTACTAATATTTTCAAACGCCATATCTAGCTTCACTTGATCTCCTTCTTGAATACTATCCTTATAAAAAGAATAATAACGCGTATTTAAAGCTCCTTCTGGAACGGGTTCATAATATACTTGCCAACGATTTAATTGTGCTGGAGTTCTAAAAACAGAATCCTGAATGAAGGCCTTAATTTTTAAATTAGGATATTGTAATGCATCAATTGTTGATAAATCAATATCCGCAGTAGTAAAAATATTATCAACTAAAACCACTTCTTGTTTGTTAGGTGCAATACCAATAATTTGTAATGCAATACTATCAGGTGAATTTATTGGTTCTAAATGTCGATAATCCCAATGAAAGGTTGTCCACTTTTTAGCAGGGCCAACAACAGTAGATTCGATAAATCCCTTATCCCAATTCCTAACAAACGAATAATTAATATTTAATATGCTATCTGGATAATGCCCTTGCTTAAATATAGTTTGTGAGGGATAACCTTTATGTGAAAACATCATAAACTTATTCGCTATGGTAAGGTTGGGAAATGCCGATGCTCCAAGCTGTACAAAAGCATTATTCACTGACGCAGGTAGCGAAGCGAAATTAACTGGGAATACCGTCCATGCTAATATATAATCTCCATTAGGAACCTTGTTATTAATCATGTCAACCATATTTGCATTCTGAGTTGAGTCAGCCGTATTAAAAAGAAAATATTTATCTGGTCGTTGACGACATTGTCCAACATTCGTATTACAACTGAAATAATTATAGTTTCCAAAGAAATGAATACAAGAATCGGAGGTCCATGGATTCGTAAAATCGATGGAATCTAAAACGGCTATTGCTAATTGTGGAGCTCCGGTACATCCTCCATAATCCATATTTACTCCATTGATATCGTAACTTGGTTTATAGGAAACATGTGTCATATCCAATGCATAATTGGATAATATAAAATCAAAAACACGATTACTATTATTTAAAACAACATTTGTTAAATTGCTCTCTTGAAATTGGTAAAAATGTGCCTGCGACCATCCTGTAGTATTCGGCTTGTACATGAATGAACTATTACGCCATTGATATTTTTTAGAAATACTTGTATCAGGATTCATGATCGAATCGTTACCAACTCGCCAGAAATAGGCAATATTAGAATCGAGTAAAGAGGTAGTAGTCCAACTTACAATACCATACGCATTTGCTACAGTTCCAATTTGCAATTTAGGAGAATTAAAAAACGGTGTGGTATCCAACTCAAAACGATATGTTTTAGCTTTAGCAAACAAGTCTGCAGTAGTTGCCTTTAATGATAACGTACCGTTGGGGATGATAGAATATTTTTGAGGATAAACTGGATTAATATCAGTAGAGTTAATGATTAATTGTGCTCTTGCATTGTTATTAATAAAGTTGTCAATCTCATCTACTTCATCATATACATCAACGGTAACAAGGAAATCATTTATCCCTGAACCATTTTTAAAATCGACAGGAAGTTTAATACTTACCGTATCTCTATAAGAAATATATGGTATATGAAATATGGTATCTTTCTTTGTTACATGGTCAGGAAATGTTCTACTTATTAAAACATTCATTGTTTGATTTGTATTCTTACCAATATTGGATATTGCAACTTTTACGGTAAACGAATCCAATTCCGTAGTGATGTTTGCAGGTTCGAATAGTATACTGGAATTTGCCACAAAATAATCTGGTTTCGAATAAGAATTTAATACAATCGCTGGATCTCCATGTAACGTCATGTTCATACATACTCCTCTTCGTGCATAATCGGGAGTGATGATTTGTGCTACTGTTGATTTCATACACTCTCCCACCGACTTACCATATTCTTCTTGAAACAATACACGATGAAATTTTTCCGAATAATCAGTAAGCACTTCCGGAACTCCTACATCAGGAACAGCTAGAAATGCGATAGCACCTTTATCAGGAGCTAACACAAATCGTTCATTAAGTTGTCGCGAACTTGTATGAATGTTTCCTACGTAGCATGAATTAGCAAGGATCAATGGATAACGATCTTTGTTATGATAATTTTCTGGAATATCAGTAGCAACATCAAATGAAGATCCTGCGGCATGTCCAAAAAACGTCATCATACTACAACCACTATCTATCAACTGTTGCAAATACTGACTCTGATTTATTTGAATAGGAGATGTTGAACTTTTCAAAAATGTAGTCACCTTTCCACCAAACAAGGTGTCTTCAATAATATTTTTATATACTGTTAAAAATGATGAAAGATAATCTTGTTCATTGATATTACTACCTCCCCCAAAGTGCAATACATTTTTCATCCAGAGAGCTGGAGGTTGTTTTTGTTGCAGCTCAAACGATATTAACTTATTGAGATATGCTGTTACATCCGCTTCCTCCCAAGCTGAAATTCGCCCCGTAGCTAGCTCTTGTTTATATTCACTAGTATTTAATTTAGCAGTGAACATTTGATCGGATGGCGGCTCACCAAAAGTAGGCACCAAATTTATTGCATTATTAGTTCCTGATCGTGCATCCATCGATGTAACAGATTTTCCAATCAACAATAAATATTTAGGAACAGAATGAAAATTATCAATCATAAAGTCGGCAAACTTTCTAATTGCTAATGGATCTTTATGAACTCCCCAGGCAAACTGATCATACAATTCATCAACATCTGCAAGTAATGAAGGATGGCCAGATAACGTACGATAATTTGCATACGCAGATGCACCATTCCACAATACTTTATTGGAAACAATCAGAAAATCCTTATTAACTCCTACTGTTAAAAAATTCGTGAAACGCGAATTAATATTTGGATCAGGATTATTATTTACGGATGCAATTGTTGCATTATTTGTCATAGAAAATATCTGACTATTATCTAACAGGTAACACGTTTGCGAAAATCCGTTGGATGTTATTAATGTGCGTAATGGTTGTGAAGTTTGATTAAGTAGTACATACTTAACAGTATCTCCAGCTATCACATACATTCGAGGATTCGATAGTGTTGTATTTGATAATTCTAAATAGGCCTTAGCTCCGCTAGCATTAATGGAAAACGACTGTGGAAATGTTTCTGAAGCAAAATCTAAACTACGTGGGTAGGATAATTTTATATAAGCAATCTGCATGTAATTTGCATTGTTTGGATCGCCATCATCTAAAGGTACGAGTGAAATAGGATAGGTTCCATTGATGGGCAAATTTACTGGCGATAATCCATGACGAGCCAATTGATATCCATAAATTAAATTGTTAATCAGTACATCTGTTCCACTTCTAACTTCATAAGGATGTGGATTTCTATTCGCTCCTATCAACGTTATTTCAGCAGTCGGTGCCGGACCTGATGGTAAATAATTTTGCGTAGTAAAAGAGTATCCTATTGAAGAGCTTTTTGAGGCTCCATTCGAATAATATCCCTCCCCAACAGTGTAAGGATTATCTCCAACACTGTTTCCATCACGATAACCAATATTATAATTATCGAAATAGTTTTTAATATCGGTATGAATTGCATAAGGCTCTGGAGTATATCCAGCATAATTTATATCAGACTCTATTGGCATTCGTCGATTAGAAAGCGAAAATGGATTGTAGGTTAAAAAATAGGATGCTGTATCATTAAATAAACTTGCATTACTATTCGGCTGACTAGTTGGATAATCATAAATCTCAGCATCCAATAATCCATCATTACCTTTGCCATAAAATTCAATGTAATCTCCAACATCAAAAATATTATTTGTGTTTACATCAACAACCTGAATAAATTGCTCTTTACCATTATTGAAAATTTGATAACGAAGTGGATTAAACCATGTGCTAACAGGTACACCTTTGTTTAATAAATCATTGTAGGTAGCTCGATAAATCCCCTCTTTCCAAATAGCAATTCTATAATATTGCTGTGATGAGTACGACTGTCCGGTTGCAAATGGAATCCATTCATTATGATAAGGCTGTGCTTGTACCAAAACGGTAAAACTAAAAAAGCAGAGTAGAGATAAGTAGAGCTTGCGCATGTTATTCCTGTTAAAGAAATTTAAATTCTATTAATTTTGTGCAGTACCAGATTTTTTCTGCTTATTTATATTGAAGCGAAGTGAGAAAACATTTGAATACAATGATTCCGCTCCTCCACCAATATTTGTCAATGCATAATCAATACTAATATTATTCAATTTAATTCCTACGCCAAGGTTTGGTTGAACTGTAGTCGATGTTGATTGATCTATATTTTTTACTTGTTGAATATTCTGAATTCCGGTACGTAAAAAGATGAAATCATCATAGCCAAATTCAAGGCCCACTTTCGGATCGATACTTAATACATTTGTTTTGATTGGAACATTACGTTTTCCATCAAAAGTAAGATCGAGATCTAAGGCAGGCTGAAACGTGATTTTCTTGGTAATATTTGTTTTGTAACTCATCCCTAAAATTAATCGTGGTAATGTAATTTCTAAACCATTTTCCGGAATTTCATTTCCTGTTTTATTAAATACTTCTTCGATACTTGATGTGTTATAGGTCCATGCATTAAAAGTAGAAGTAACATCTTTTCCAACTGCAGCGAATTTCCATTTCTTACGATCGTATTGCGCTCCTAGATCAAAACCAAATCCCCACGCTTGTGCAAAGTCGCCCGCCTTACGATGAATTACTTTCACATTTCCTCCAACACGCAATCCTTCAATTTTCATTTTTTGCGCATAAGAAAATAAGAAGGCATAATCACTTGCAGAAAATGTTCTTAAACGATCATAATCCACATTGCCATCTTTATCAAGCAAATTTGTTGAGTCAATAATATCATCAACAGCGAAACGGATGGCAGAAAATCCAATGGTACGTGTTGCATCAATAGGAGCAGCAATGGCCACATAATCGTATTTGGCAATGCCAGCAAAATATTCGTTATGCATGGCTGCAATTTGAATGTTGGCCTTCACAAGCGATAAGCCTGCGGGGTTCCAATAGCCAGCTGTAACATCATCTACAACGGAAGATTGCGCACCACTCATGCCAAGCGCTTTAGCCCCTACCCCAATGGCAAGGAAATCATTACTGTATTTTGGTGCCTGAGCAAATAGGCTGATAGGCAGTGTGGCAACGGCTGCCAGAAGAAGGAATAAGCTTTTTTTGTACATGATTTCTGTTTGATGATTTACCTCAACGTTTTATAGACGCAAAAAGTATACATCAAGATTATGCTTTTATACTTAAATGAATGAGTAAAGGTTATAATTACCCAAAGTTAATTAACATTCAATCAATCTTTTGGTTAGAAGGTAGTGAATATTTTATTTTTTTTCACGATTTACAAATAGGCATACGATTACCTTTGCCAAATGCGGCACCTCCCAAATTTCATCACGCTCCTCAATCTCCTCTGTGGATGCTTGGCCGTGATCAGCATTTTTAATGGGGATATTAACCTTTGCGGAGTACTGGTGCTTACTGCCTTAGTCCTTGATTTCTTAGATGGTTTTCTAGCAAGAATGATGAACGCATATTCCGAATTAGGAAAACAACTGGATTCATTGGCCGATATGGTCACCTTTGGATTCGTTCCTGGAATGATCCTATATAAACTTTTTATTGATCATTATCCTATTGCTCAGCACGATGATTGGATGTTTAAAATTGGAAGTATTTTCATGTTTACGGTAACTTTATTTTCCGCTTTACGATTAGCACTTTTTAATATTGACCCCCGACAAGCAAGTTATTTTATTGGAGTTCCAACACCAGCGAATACGTTATTGATTTTAGCATTTCCTTTTATCGCTTTACATGATGAATTCGGAATAGCCTCTTTTCTCTTTCAACCGTTTGCGTTGTTAATGATTGCGGCTGTCTGTTCTTACTTGTTAGTGGCAGAAATTCCTTTAATCTCTTTAAAGATAAAATCACTGAAGTGGTCAGAAAGTAAAGCGCAACTCTTACTAATATTGGGTGCTGTTATTTTAGGACTTACATTGAGATACGCTGCTAGTCCGGTTATCATTATCTATTACATTATTTTGTCACTCATTTATCCTCCTCATAAAAAACAAATCGCATGAAATTCAACGCACACATCACCGTAATGCCACAAAAGGCATTGTTAGATCCTCAAGGCAGAGCAGTTTCTGCAAGCATGAAAAACTTAAACCTTTCTGAAATCGATAATGTAAGAATCGGAAAACATATCACTTTAGAAGTTGATGCTACAAGCAAAGATGATGCTCATCAAAAAGTAGATCAGGCATGCAAACAATTATTAGCAAATCCAATTATGGAGACATACGACTTTATGTTGTCGGAAGCATAATTCAGAATGCTGTCTGAAGCAGGATTTACAAAATTTGCAGGATTAGCAGAATTAAATTTTTCTTGAACCATAAAGTAAAAGACTTCATGGCAAGCAGGATTGAAATGATTGCTACGATCTACATGATTATTTTTTTCAAACGAATTAATTTATCACCTAAAATTAATCAACGTATAATATCTACCCTACCACAATACATTTTATTTGTTGTTTGAATTGTAATGCTATAAGTGCCTTGTGCGAGTGAATGAAGATCTAAATCGAATTGATTGTTTTTAATGGTTTGTTTTATTTGATAAACGATTCTTCCTGAAATATCCAATAGTGAAATGGTTGTTTTTGATTCTGGAATAATGGGTTCATCAAAAACGATACTTGCTTTATCAGTTGTTGGGTTTGGAATAAGTTTAAAACTTTTATTGCGTGAGCTAATTTCATTTATTCCAACTGTATTTAATACGGTTATATAATGTCGTATTTCATTCCACGTATTACAGCCATTGCTGTTGTAGCCATTTAGTTGAACAGTATAATTACCTGGAGTTGTGTATTGATGATTAGGGTTTGTTGCAGCGCTGGTACTACTATCCCCAAAATCCCAAATATATGTTGAGGTATTATAACTTGTATTGTAAAAGTGAACCGTTCCATTTAAATTAACAACAGTTGTATCTGCATAAAAACCAACAACGGGAGCAATGTTTGGAACAGAGTGATGAGGCGTATCAAACAACAACGTTTCTGCTATTGTTGAAGAATCTGTTGGGGATACTTTTGTATTATACATCCCATACTCATCGTGACCCACTCCTGGCACTTCTACATATTGCCATTGCAAGGTTAATCCTCTATTAGTAGCATTACTATCACAAAAATTATAAAAAGTTTGCGCTCGTTCGTAACGATTACTTCCTTGTATCATTGCGCAAGCATTGTCATTTAAAGGTTGAATATCTGCTGTTCCAATTAATACCCCATAATTCTCACTATAATATTGGGTAACATCTTCATCACAAAAAAAAGTGTAAAGGCTGTCGATTTCATGACAGTAAACTATTGGGTTATTAAATGGCGGAATAAAGCCACATAACCAAGGCATCGCAACAGTATTAAATGTATCTGTTGGAAAAGTATAATAATATGCATTACTGGATACTGCCATTTGTATTGGAATTGAATCTGGATATGCTTGTCGAATTAGCATATACCTTGTTACAAATTGACCGCCAGCAGAAAATCCAATTAAATAGGAAGGAATTGATATTCTATTTTCTCTAGCTAATACTTGCCGATACATTTTCTTGAAAAATATAGATGCTGGACCCAAAACTCCACAACCAGCAGTATCACCATAAACATATATAGCCTCTTCTTCACGTATGCCACTACTAGTACCTAGATTCGGTCCAATAATTAAAGCATGTCTCCTTTCTGCAATATCTTGCAAATGACTTATGGTACTTGTTCCGTCTCCTCCAACTCCATTTAAACCTATTAGCAAAGGACTTGTAAGTGAATCATAAGAAAGAGGTTTATA
>JANXSD010000098.1 GCA_025352785.1 Bacteroidota bacterium | reverse complement strand
TGCCATTTTTAAATAAAAAATTGACTTATGAAAAATGGTTGAAACAAAATCACCTCATTAATCAAAAGACAATAGATAATGAAATTAGCTCTTTTTCAATTCATCCGACTTTTGCAATCATAATTTTAGGTGATACTCTCGATAAAATTCAAAGAACAACTGACAGCATTACAAACCAATCGTATCTTGCCCATATACTTTTCGTTGCTAATAATTCAATTGCTAATAACCTTGGGTTTAATAGTATCGATTTGGAAAAACCATTAGTGAATTCATTTACTAAAAATGAGTTTGTCTTATTTTTGGATTCTGGAGATTTGTTAGTGGATCATTGTCTTTTTTATATTGCGAAAGAAATTAATAGTTCAAAAAATGTCAAGTGTATTTATTTTGATGAAGATGTTATTTCTACTGCAGGGAAACGAAATTCTCCAAATTTTAAACCTGGTTGGAGCCCAGATCTTTTGTTAAATTACAATTATGTATTGCATGCATTTTTTCATAGCACTTTACTTACACAATTGATTTGTATAAATGATAGTGCTGTTGATATTACTTACCAACTTTTGATTTCAAAAATGCTTGAACGGCAAGAAATTTCGCATATACAAAGCGTTTTGTTAAGTTCTGAAGAATCAATTAATATTTTCAATAAATCAGAAAACGCAAATCCACTTTTTATTACAAAAGAACCTTTGATTAGTATTATCATTCCAACAAGAAATAAAGCTCAGTTATTAAAGCAATGTCTTTTATCAATAATTGAGATTTCGACCTATAGCAACTATGAAATAATCTTAATTGATAATAGAAGTGATGAAGTTGAAATGGAAGAAATGATACAACTTTTCTTAAAAAGAAAAGATATACATATTGAAGTTGTACGTGCAGATATTGATTTTAATTTTTCATCTATCATAAACCTTGGTGCTAAAAAAAGTAAAGGAGAATATTTGCTGTTTTTAAATAATGATATGCAAGTTATTTCACCAGACTGGATGGAAAGAATGGTTGCTCATGCCCAACAAATACATGTAGGTGCAGTTGGAGCAATGTTGCTTTATCCCGATAATTCTATACAACACGCAGGTATTGTTCTTGAAAATGAAAATATCAGCAAACACGTTTTTTTGGGGAAAAGAACTGATGAAAAAATAGATCAATTGAGTTATACAAGAAATTATCTTGCGATAACAGCAGCTTGTTTGCTAGTTGATTCAAAAAAATTTATTGCCGTTGGCGGTTTTGACCCTAAATTTAAAGTTGAATTTAACGACATTGATTTTTGCTTGAAGCTATATGAAAAGGGTTTTTATAATGTTTTTTTACCTGATGTAATGTTGTATCATTACGAATCTTCAACTAGACGACATCCTCATTCTGATAAAAAATCATATAAACGCCATAAGAAGGAAGTCGCACTTATGAGAAACAAGTGGGAGCTATATATATCGAATGATCCCTACAATACAAATAGGTATTAAAGCCATGGGAATAAAAAGTTATAGGAACGTTACTTCCAAAAAAAAGTATCTAATATTACGAGATAAAATAAAATATTATTTAAACATTCGAAAACTTTCATTAGAATCCAATGAAGTGGATCGAATTACATCTTCAATTGCGATAAAAAAAGAAGTCAATGGAGTAAAACAAAACGGCGGAGACAAATTAAAATTTTTTATAAAAAACATAAAAAAAATATTACCTGAAGTAGTAATGTTTAATGCATTAACTGGATTTTTTTATACTTTACTTGGCAACCTTGTTGACACTCAAGAAAAAAAAATACGTTCACGTATAAAATCAAAATTAATTCTTTTTGACTGTATACTTCCTGATTCATTTGATCTGCCTATTCCATCAATTGTCCCAATAGTTTCTATTATTATTCCGGTTCATAATAAATATGATTTTACCCATCGCTGTTTGTTTGCTATTAAAGAACATTCTATTGGAATTGATTTCGAAGTTATAATTGCTGATGATTCTTCCACTGATCAAACCTTAGAGATTAAAAATAATGTTAAAAATATAATCGTAAATCGAAACGAGATAAGCCTCGGTTTTTTAGGAAACTGTAATGCAGCTGCTACCTTATCAAAGGGTAAATATATTTTATTTTTAAATAACGATACGGTCGTTCAACCCGACTGGTTATCAACTTTGATTTCGACTCTGGAAAGCGATCCAAAAGTGGGTATGACAGGCTCAAAATTGGTTTATCCTGATGGACTCTTACAAGAAGCTGGAGGAATAATTTGGAGTGATGGCTCAGGATGGAATTATGGGAAAAATCATCAACCTAACGCACCAGAATATAATTATGTAAAGGAAGTAGATTTTATTTCTGGTGCTTCGATTTTAATAAGATCGTCTTTATGGAATGAAATAGGAGGTTTCGATAAACAATATACACCAGCATATTACGAAGATACAGATCTTGCTTTTGAAGTGAGAAAACGAGGATATAAAGTTGTATACCAACCTAAATCTGTTGTGGTGCATTTTGAAGGAATATCTCATGGAACTGATACTAATAGCGGAATTAAAAAGTATCAAATAGTCAATAAAGAAAAGTTTGTTTCTAAATGGAAAAACGAATTAGCAACGGGTCAATTTATAAATGAATCACAACTATTTTTAGCAAGAGATCGCAGTAAGAATAAAAAAACAATGTTATTTATTGATCATTATGTTCCCGAACCAGATAAAGATGCTGGAAGTAAATCCTGTATGCAATATTTGAAATTGTTTTTGGAAATGGGATTTAATATTAAGTTTATTGGCGATAGCTTTATCTATACAATTCCCTACACTTCTAATTTGCAACAATTAGGTATTGAAGTTCTTTACGGTTACCACTATCAACAAAATTGGAAAGAATGGATATCAGAAAATAAAAACGATATTCAATATGTATTTTTAAACAGACCACATGTTACCACAAAATATATTGATTTTATAAAAGAAACTTTGCAAAGTAAAATTATTTATTTCGGACACGATTTGCATTACCTTCGTGAAGAACGTCAGTACCAAATTGACCATGATAAACGTTTATTAGATTCTGCTAAGCGTTGGAAAAAGTTGGAGTTTGATATTTTTTCCAAATCAAATCTTGTGTTGTTTCCTTCTAGTATGGAAGTGGCAGAAATTGTAAATGCTGATAATAAAATTAATGCAGCCGTTATTCCATTAAACATTTTTGAGAAAGATACTGGATGTATTGCAAACAACTATTCAGTTAATAGGAAAGATTTGCTATTTGTTGGGGGGTTTAATCATCTACCAAATATAGATGCGATGCGTTGGTTTTGTAAAGAAATTTTTCCTGAAATTTTAAATAAAAATAATGAAATTAAACTTCTTATTGTTGGCTCAAATGTACCTGAAGAAATAAGTCTGTTAGCAACAAAAAATATTATTATTAAAGGTTTTGTAAGTGAACAAGAACTCACCATGTTGTATGCTGATTGCAAAATTGTAATTGCACCTCTACGATATGGCGCAGGTGTGAAAGGAAAAATTATTGAAGCAATTTATCACCGATGTGCCGTTGTCACAACTACAATTGGAATTGAAGGTCTAGATAATTCAATGGGAATAATTGCTGTTGCAGATGATTCTCTGAACTTCGCGAAAAGTATTATTGCACTTTATAATAACGATGAGAAGTTGAAACAAATTTTTGAAGAATCACCAAAATTTATCAGCAGCCATTTTTCAAAAGCGGTAGCAATTGAATTCGTAGAAAAATTCATTTTATAAATCAAATGAGTGGTAACATATTCTCCTGATTCGCATTATTCGTTAATAGCTTTACTTTGCAAATATGATTGTCATTAACGGAAAATTTTTATCACAACAGCTTACGGGCGTTCA
>JANXSD010000093.1 GCA_025352785.1 Bacteroidota bacterium | reverse complement strand
GTTGTTCCATCATTCCATAAAAAATTATAAGGAGCGGTGCCACCATTACCACCAGCAGTTAATGATCCCGTTGCATCACCATTACAAAGTGCAGGAGTATTATTTAATATTTGTGCAACAAGTAAAGTGGGTTGTGCAATTGTTACCGGAAGATCATTCGTACATCCGTTCGCATCAGTAACGGTAACGGTATAAGTTCCGATTGATACAGAAGAAATAGTTGATCCTATTCCACCAGATGGCGTCCATGCATAATTATAATTTTGTATTCCACCACTTGCGGATATGGTAGCGGCTCCCGTATTTCCTCCATTGCATAAAACATTTGTTTGTGAAACAAGTGACACTAATAATGGATTGGGTTCATTGATGGTTACTGGAGTATTTGTAGTACATCCATTTGCATCAGTAATTAAAACGGAATAATTTCCTGCAGTTAAATTAGTAGCATTTGCAGCAACACCACCTGAGGGAGACCATGCATAATTTATTGGAGCAACTCCATCACTCACTGTTACTGTCGCACTTCCTGTTGCACCACCATTACAGGTTGCATCAGTGCTTGAACTAATTACTGCTGTTACTGCAACTGGCTCATTGATACTAATAGTTGTTTCTGCAGTACAACTATTTCCATTGGAAACTGTAACGGTATAATTACCCGCAACCAATCCTGTTACTGAATTATTAATTGATCCCGTTGACCACGTATAACTGTATGGAAGTAATCCACCAACACCAGTTGCTGTTGCAGTACCATTCGCTCCTCCATTACACGTTACATCAGTGATTGCTGGAACCGAAACAAGTAGTAATGGGGGTTGCGTAACTGTTGTATTAGCAGTCATTGTACAGCCATTATTATCAGTAACAGTAACGGTATAATTTCCTGCTAATAATCCAGTAGGATTAGTAGTTGTATTTCCATTCGACCATGCGTATGAATAGTTTGGTGTTCCACCACCAACTTGAACAGTTAATGATCCATTTGCAGTGCCAAAACAATTTGCAGGGGTGTTACCATTTATATTTGCAGTAACGATTGGTGGTTGTGCAATGATAACAGAGGCATTAGAAGTACATCCAGTTCCATCTGTAACAGTAACAGTAAAAGTTCCCGCAGTTAAATTATTTACTGATGCAGTTAATGCACCCGTTGACCACACATAATTGTATGGAAGTGTTCCGTTAATGGCAGTTGCTGTTGAAGAACCGGTGGCACCACCAAAACATAAAACGTTATTGAATGTGGAGATACTTGCTGTAGGTCCTGTTAAATTTGGAACAACAATATTTCCTAAAGCAGTACATCCACTTGCATCTGTAACAACAACGGAATATCCTCCTGATCCAATTCCATTGGCAATAGCTCCTGTTCCACCAGCAGGTGACCAAACGTATTGAAATGCTCCATTTCCTCCTGCCGCAATTACCGTAGCTGTTCCGTTATTTACTCCACAACTTGCCGCAGTTGCATTTAAATTTAAATTTATAACTGTTGGTTGTGTAATTATTATTGTTGTGCTTTTTGTACATCCTTTGCTATCCGTAACAGTAACGGTATAAGTTGCAGCAGCTAATCCTGATGCTGTCGCATTTGTATTTCCATTCGACCATAAATAATTATATCCTGCAGTTCCTCCACCAGCAGTAACGGTTGCACTCCCATTCGTACCGCCATTGCATAGTATGTTTGTCGATGCCGAAATAGTTGCTGTAACTGCTGTGGGTTGATTTATTACTCCCGTTACTTTATTGGTACAACCTTTTAAATCCGTTACAGTAACCGTATAGGTTGCAGCAGCTAATCCTGTTGATGAAGCACCAGCTCCTGTAGGAGACCAAGAGTATGCATACCCTGGTGATCCGCCATTTGCAACAATAGTTGCAGTACCATTTAATCCTCCGTTACATGTTACAGGAGTTACATTGATAACAGCATTTAAAGCTGTTGGTGTTACTAATGCAAACGTAACTGTTGCAGTACATCCAGTACCATTGGTAACTGTTACCGAATAACTTCCTGCAGCTAAACTATTTATTGTGTTTGGTCCGTTTACGCCACCAGCAGTTTGAACAGTTACACCTCCTGCATTTTTCCAAATATAAGTCCATGGTGCTGTGCCCTGACCAGTTGCAATTACAGAACCATTGGTGGATCCTGCGCAGGTAGGATCAGTAATAGCCAAGGTTGGAGGAGGACAACAGGAGGCAGTTGCAGGTAACGAAATCAAGGGGTCACCAACGCATCCTAAATTACTCCAACTTCCAGATTCTCCATCACCTTTTGTATCAACACCCATACTTAAACTTACGCCAGAAACACATGTTGCTTGTGGTAATGTTTTGATGGTCCAACAAAAAGTCCATGTACATGCACCCCCATTATTATCACCAAAATTATTTCCAGGGTTTCCATCAGCAAGATTTAATGCATTTCCAACATTTGTTTCAAAAAAGAAACCAGGACCATTTACTTGACCAGTTTGACTACTCGTAATTGGGGCACTATACCAACTCCAAATACCATCTCCCGAACAACTAACAGGAGCAGAAGTAGTAAGTGTACTCATATCCCATCCAGGACCAAAAATAGGAACAACACCATGCAACCAATTTACGGCTGATTGATTATAACTATTAATTGTATAACAAAAATTAACTGTTTGCCCTGGAGAATATGTCCCATTTACTGGAGAAGGAACAGCACCTAATGTGCTTACGTTTACGCATTGATTGCAATCAAAATTATTTTGGAGTGATAAAGAAAAATCACATTGATCATTAATGTTCGCACCACTTAATTGCAAATAATAATTTCCAGGAGTTAATCCAACAAAGGTTGTATTTAATGATCCAGCACTACCTACGGCACAATTTCGAGGAATCATGGTTGCACACGAACTACCCGAATAAATTCCGATACTAGGCGTTTGCAATCCCGCTACTGATATATTTAAAACTGGGCCAGTAATACTAAATTGATACCATACATCCGCAGATGGACTAGGCATATTTCCTGAGGGTTGGCAACCTAAAATTGTGGAGTATGGAGTTTCAGCAGTAGCACAAAAATTTGATCCATTTGTAATGGATACAGCACCTAATCCTCCACTAGCACACGCAGCAGGAGCAGGCAAGGCACCTATGTTTATCGCACCTGAACACGCATCATTTGTTGGTGGAATGCCAGTAGAACAAGTATTGATACATCCACCAGTTGCACAAGAAACACAACTAACACTTGCCGACCAACCTGGAGCATTGATAGATCCATCAGAAACAAAACGAATTGTTAAACATCCACTTGTTGCAGTATAAGTTATTGTACCAATATTACCTGATAGTCTTCCAAGTACTGGAGATAATACGGATGCACCATTGTAGATAAAAATAGAATCATAGCCTCTTTCAATATTTAAGGATGTAAATTGTAAGCGCACACAATTTCCTGCTGTTCCAGAACAAAATGTCATGGTAGAATTTGAATTGTTAGCATAGTTTCCAGCGTTTCCACCTGAATCATAAAAAGTTCCAGAGCATGTATTGACAGTAGTATTGCTCATCAAATACGTTTGCGCATTTGAAACAAAAGGCAATAACAGTACGGATAAACAGATAAGTAAGCGTTTGACCATTCTGAAATTTTTTATAAAACCAATCACGCCATAAGCACTCTAGTTAATCAACATTTTATAATGATCAACAATGAAAATTTGTTAATATCTTAAAGAATTGATAGGCAGATAGGTTGACCTAAATATAGGAATTTAATTAACACCAACCGCTAATTTTGTTTGTGTTTTGAACAGGAATAGGTGGATAAACAATCTCAATGGGTATAAACAGAGGGGGAATGGGAAAAAATTCTTGTTAATTGAGCGTATATTTTTAAGGAAAATAGCCTTCTTTCCCTTAATTAACTGCGTCAGCAAGTTTGTTTATCTCCAAACGAGGGCTATTTTTTTCGTAAAGGATGTTGTAAACCGCCTCACAAATAGGCATTTCAACTTTAAATTTTTTATTGATTTCATGAATACATGCAACAGCATAATATCCTTCAGCAACCATATTCATCTCCAATTGTGCTGATTTTACCGAATAACCTTTGCCAATCATGGCTCCAAAAGTTCTGTTTCGACTAAATTGAGAATAAGCAGTAACTAATAAATCACCTAAATAAGCCGAATCATTGATATCTCTTTTGATAGGATGTACTGCATCTACAAAACGTTTTATTTCGCGAATACCATTCGAAATTAATACAGCTTGGAAATTGTCGCCAAAGCCTAAACCGTTACATATTCCACTTGCAATGGCCATTACATTTTTTAATACCGCTGCATATTCAGTTCCGTAAATATCATCCGAAATACTTGTTTTAATATAACGACAATTAAGTACTTCTGCTAATGCAGATGCATTGCTAATTGTTGGAGAAGCAACGGTGAGATAGGATAATTTCTCTAGTGCTACTTCCTCTGCATGACATGGTCCGGTGATGACACCAATTTGTTCGAACGGCACATGAAAATGCGAATGCATATATTCACCAACAATTAAATTATGTTCAGGAACAATTCCTTTTATTGCAGAAAAAACTTTTTTATTTTTAAAGATAGCTGTAGGTAATGACGACAATGCATTTTTTAAAAATGCTGCTGGAATAGCAAGTACAACACATTCGGAGGAAGCAATTATTTGTTCTAAATCAGTGCTCGGTTTTACGATCGATAAATCAAGCGAAACATCACTTAAATAATTTGGATTATGGTGGTAGCGATTTACAAAAGTTACGGAATCTTCACTTCGCAGCCACCAATGAATTTCACTTACATTGTTAGATAAAATCTTCACGAGTGCTGTCGCCCAACTTCCACCACCAATTACTGCTACCGATTTAAAACTCATTCAGCGAAGATGCTAAAAATCTTTTTAATGAAGAGAAATAAGATGTATATCACATCATATTTTTTCTGAAATTTACACACTTAACAATTCTAATTTAACCCATGAATAAATCTGATATTCCTTATGTAACAGAAGCGTTTGACAACTATATCCGAGTTGCCTACGATATTGAATTAATAGCGGGTTTACAAAAGGCAAAGCATGAAATGCAAAGTATTCCTTTTAGTAAGTTGGAGGAACTTGGAGATAAAGCGTATGCTCCCAACAAATGGACGGTAAAAGATTTGTTGCAACACCTGATTGATAGCGAACGAATTTTTAATTATCGTGCATTGCGCTTTGCACGTATGGATGCAACAGCACTTCCAGGATTTGAAGAAAATGATTATGCCGCTAATGCGGATGCATCACATCGTACCATGCAAGATTTAATGCAAGAGTTTATTGCTGTTCGCGAAACAACCATTCAATTGTTCACCTCATTTACTGATAAAATGTTATTAGCAGAAGGAACAGCAAGTGGCCGGAGAATTACAACACTTGCATTGGGATATGCCATCATCGGACATCAATTGCATCATTATAAAATTATAGAAGAAAGATATTTAGTGATGTAAAATTACTTGATTAAAATCATGTTTTATAATTGATAAATTTCTCAAACACTAAATAAAATATTTTCCATTTCAAATTTTTGATGTAAATTAATTTTAAAATAGAATCAATGAAACAATATGGATTATTCAATAACATTTTTTTTATTTGATAAAACAAATTAAATTCGTACACCTAATTTAAAACATATATCAATATCATGCTCAAAAAAATTGCCATCGGATTACTGATAGTAATTGCTATCGCTATGATCATCGGTTTGTTTCTTCCTTCAAATGTAAGTCTGGAAAAATCAGTAGTTATAAAAGCAGAACCCGCTATTGTTTTTGATCAAGTAAATATTTTGAAAAACTGGGAGAAATGGTCGCCTTGGCAGAAAGCAGACAGCATGATAAAAGTAACCTACAACACTATTCCATCAGGGAAAGGAGCGTCTTATTCATGGACTAGTCCCAATAAAAATACTGGCACAGGAACATTAACCATTTCAAAAGTTATTCCCAATGAATTAATAGTAACATCACTCGATTTTAAAGACCGTGGTGTTGGTGAAAGCGGATATAAATTTGAAAAAGTTGCTGAAGGAACGAAAATCACCTGGTATTTTAAAAGTGATGTTGGAAAAAACCCATTTGTAAAAGTAATGGTAGCGGCATCTAAAGGGATGATGGGAGAAATGTTTACACAAGGTTTGAATGATATTAAAAGTATTGCTGAAAAAATACCAACTCCAAATAGTTAACAAAAACAAATATTTAGCTTCTGCATCTTCAATAAAAAGCCCCGAAGTAGTATTACCGCAGGGCTTTTTCATTATAGAAAGACTTTTGTTATTTCTTTTCTTCAATTTTATTTTCGTCTTCACCTACACCTTTCGATGCATCTTTAAATTCTTTAATCCCACGACCTAACCCTTTCGCTAATTCAGGAATGCGTTTTCCTCCAAAAAAGAGTAATAATGCTAAGATAATTAAGAGTGTTTCTGAGCCGCCCATGCCGCCTAGAATACCGAGAAGAATTGTATTGATCATGATCTGTTTTTATTACGGTAGCAAATCTACGAAAAAAGCTACGATTGATAATGAAGAAATTCACTTGGTTATTAATTTATAAGAAAAGCACGTTGTCTTAATTCCTTAAAACCAGCAATAGGATAACAATAAACTCCATACTAAAATGGCTGTTTATCGTCTTGCGATCCAGGTTTGAGGATCCATTTTGCTACTGTTTTTCCAAATTTCGAGATGCAACTCACCATGATCACCGTCGCTATTTGCAGACACTATTCCAATTCGTTGTTTCGTGGTCACCTTGTCACCCGTTTTAACAGATACACTTTCGAGATTCGAATACACCGTTAAATATTCCCCATGACGAACAATTAAAGCTTTGCCGGCTCCGGGAATACTAATTACACCGCTTACTGTCCCATCAAAAATTACACGGGCAGAAGCATTTTTCGAGGTTTGAATATCTACACCATTATTTTTGATCATAATTCCCTTCAGCTCCTTATGAGGATGTTCGCCAAAGGTGCTTACAATCGTTCCCTGTTCAACTGGCCAAGGTAAAATACCATGATTTCCAGAAAAACTATTGGATAATTTTTGTGACTCTGGCGTTAGATTGAAAACATTCGTATTCGTAATATTTTTCTTTCCCGAGGCGACAGCTTTTTTCCTTGCCGCTTCAATTTCTTTTCTGATAACATTTTCAATCGCGCGATCCAATTTTAATTTCGCAGCTTGTTTTTCTGCTAAATCTTTGCGCAATTTTTTCTCACGAGTAGTGAGATTCTTCATCAACTTATCCTGTTCAATTTGTTCTTTTTCTAAAGTTGTTTTTTGCTGTTGTTGATTATTTCGAAGGTTTGTTTTCTCACTTTTTCTAGTCTCTAAAACAACTTTTTTATCACTAAGCTTTGTTTGAGTTTGCCCAATTAAAATAGCTTGTTGGCGACGATATTCACTGTATTGTTGTAAATACTTTAATCGTTTATAGGCTTGATTGAAATCATCAGCAGCAAAAATAAACATTAAGCGTTGATATACATTTCTGTTTTTATAAGCATAACGAATCATCTCAGCGTACTCCGATTTTAATCGTGCCATTTGTGATTCGAGACCTGTAATTTCTTTTGAAGTAGATTCAATTTCCCCACCTAAAGAATTCACTTCTGAATTAATGGTATTTATTAATGCCACACGTAAGGATATTTTTTTTCGAAGAGCAGCTAATTGTTCGGCCGTAGTAGATTTATTCTGACTTACAATTTGTAATTGTTTATTGGTAAACTCGATCTCCTTTTGAAGTTGAGCTTTACGACTTTCTAAATCTTTTTTTGTTTGCGCACTACCCATCAATGGAAGTAGCAAAAAAGTAATACAATAAATAACTCGTTTAGCGAATTCGCTCATAATTAGCTGGAATGGAGAATGGGAATTCTTGTGGCTCACCGGCATTTAGTTTACCATACTCAATAGTGATATCAAAATTTTTATCTGCAATCACTTTCGTCTCTTGCTTGTAAGGAAATACTCCAGCATTTGTACCTCTAAAATCAGAATAAGTAGTTAATAAAGTCTTCGATATTTTTTGATCTTCTACTTGAACTTGAGTAACTCTAAAAGTAGAGTCGTTCACAAAAACATCTTGAATAACAGCTTTATTAGGATCTTTTTCTTCGAGTGAACGACGTAATTTTTTCTTTGTTAATGAACTTAGAATATAATATTTATCTTCTATATAAACAGAATTAAATCTATTTTCATTTTTCTTGTATGCAAAGAAATTTCCTTGTAAAATACATTGTACAATTTCAAAGTTTACTTTTAATTGTAATATTTTATTGATCGTTTCGAAACTACTTGCTTGATATTTTCCATGAATACGATCAATAAACTTTACGGAATCGGGAGTAACTAAAACACGGGCAACTTCAATTCCAAGTAACGGAGAAATAGAAATCCAAATGATACTGTCTCGTTTGCATCGCATCGTAATATTAAAAGAGGTTTCATTATCTCCTTCTTTCATCACTACACTAGCCTTGGCAGAAAGATATTCTGGTTTAAAAGAATTTCTCTCCAGCTTCTCCAGCAAGTCTTGTACTGAACGATCTTCCAACGCCTTGGGCGGTGACGTATTGATTACTGATGCAACTCTTTTAGTGCTCTTACATCCCGAGTTTAAAAAAATAAACGGCAATGCGATAACGGTAATCAATATCCGAATATGCAAGCAACGTTTATTATTCATAGATTTTTTTATCAGCAATTTTTTTATCAAGAAAATCACTATGATCGCCTGTAAGTTTAGCTTTTTGCCAATTCGTCATTGCGTCATCGGAATTTCCTAACCGAAATAAAACATCACCATAATGTTCGAGTATAGTTCCATTTTTATCACCACCATTCGTGATTGCTTTTTCTAACCACGTTTTTGCATCTGCATATTTTCCTTGCGAATAAAGTACCCACGCGTACGTATCTTCGTTGTTGGCGGAGTTTGGTGTTAGGTCGTTTGCTTTCTTCGCCATCTCTGCAGCTTTGTCGAGCTTATCTTTTCGAAGTGATAAATAATAGGAAAAATTATTCAACACATACGCGTTATTTGCATCAATCGTTAATGCTTTATCATAATACTTATCCGACTCTTCAAATTTCTTTAAGTTGTTATATGTATCACCAAGGTTGGAATAAAAATCAACTAACTGTGCATCGTTATCTACTACCATTTTACTTCCTGAAAGTAAAGTTTTAGCAGCATCATCGTATTTTTTATTTTGAATTTTTGCAATGCCAGTATACAGATACAACAAGCTTTGATCAGCATAAAGTGAGATAGCCTCATCGCCTTCTTTTTCCATTGATTTAAAATCACGCAACTCCTGATCAACAGCTAATAATTGCAACCATGCTTGCAGATTTTTTTTATCGAGAGCCAGAGCCGCTCTGTATTGTGTTCTCGCTTCTTCGTAATTTTTATTAATCGCTAAAAAATCGCCATAAACGGCTTGTGGATTAGCTTCAGTTGCATGTAAAGTACTCATCGTCTTACTTAACTCTAAAGCTTGTGTAAGAAGTTCAGGGTTGCTGGTTACAATAGGAAGATAACTCGTTAGAATTCGAATCTTCGTATCACTTCCTAAATCTTTACTCTGAAAAGCCTTTTTCAATTGCTCAAACGATTCTGTTTTTTGTCCTTTGCTACGATAATATTCAGCAAGAGATAATGCAACATTTGGATTTTCTGGATCGATTGCTTGCATTCGATGTATCGTTTCAAATGCTTTATCTGATAAATTATTTACCTGATACATGTCTACAAGCAATGAATAATTATCAAGATTATCAGGCTCTGATTTAATAAGTTTTTCAAGTTCAGCAGCAGCTTCATTTACCTTTCCCATCTTTAAATAAAGACGTTGTTTTTGAAGAATCAAATCACGACTCACACCAATTTTTTGTTCGGCTAAGTCATATGTTTTTATTGCTTCCTGAATTTTATTTTGATATAAAAATGTTTCCGCTTGACTGAAATAATATTCAACATGATCAGGATGATCTTTAATTAATTTTTGATAGATTGTACTTGCTTCATTGTACTTCCCTGTCTTTTCGTAAGTATCGGCTAAAAGCAAAGCATACCATTCATTTTTAGGATCTAGTTCATTCGCACTTTTCGCGAAAAATAAAGCATCATTGTATTTTTTATTATCGTTATAGATAGATGCCAACTCATACATGGCTGCATGATTTTTTGGATCACTACGTAAACATGTGGCGAATTCGGTAGCTGCTTTTTCGGGATTACCTATTAACTTTTCTTTTACAGCATTAAAAAAAGTATAGGTAGCATTTACACGTTGCTCTTCTAAAGCAGCAGCATTGCTTTTTGAATTATTTACTGATGAGGTTTTTACAGAAGTACTTTTTGTACTGCTGCATGAGCTCATCAATATCATCAATGCGATTGCGCTAAAAAAAATTTTACTGTTGATCATGATTCTGTTGTATAGTCGCCCATGCTTAAATCGTTGAGCTTTTGCTTGTAATGAACGTGATTTCCTACTAATGAATTATCTAATCCTGCATCTTTAATAGAAGTGTGATCGCGAATGATACTATTCTTTACCACACTGCCACTAATTTTTGTGTTATTGCCTACCGAAGTAAAGGGCCCTATTACTGAATTTTCAAGATGAACGTTTTCACCGATGTGGCAAGGAGCAATCACAACGGAGTTTGTTAGTGTTGCTGTTTTAGCGATGTAAGATTCCGGATATTTAATTTCCAATACTCTACGATTGGTATAAACAGTCGCATCTTTATTTCCGCAATCGAGCCATTCATCAACACGGCCAGCCTTCAAACGCAGACCTTTCGCTTTCATGTTTTCCAGCGCATTCGTAAGTTGATATTCGCCTTTATCTTTAATGTCATTATCGATCAAATATTGTAATTCCTTTTTCAAATTATCCCCATCTTTCACATAATAGATTCCAATAATTGCTAAATCACTTACAAACTCTTGCGGCTTCTCAACGAAGTCGGTGATTACCTGATCTTTATCCGTTTTCACAACACCAAATTGACGAGGATCTTCGATTTGCTTCACCCATATAACACCATCACATTGCGGATCCATATTGAAATCCGCACTAAATAAAGTATCCGCAAAAGCGACCACTACTGGCCCCGTTAACGCTGACTCAGCACAGAGTATTGCATGAGCAGTTCCCAGAGGAGTATCTTGATAATGAATCGTTCCTTTTGCGCCCAATGATTCGGCAATTCGAATCAGGTTTTTCTCTGCTTCAGCACCAAAATGTCCAACTACATAAGCGATCTCATCAACTTTTTGGTTGCACATCCTGATAATATCTTCAACAAGATGCTGAACGATTGGTTTACCTGCAACAGGGATAAGTGGTTTAGGAGTTGTAAGCGTATGAGGGCGCATCCTTTTTCCCATACCAGCCATTGGAACGATGATTTTCATTTCTTAATAATTTATGATGCGAAATTAGTTATGAATCAGGAGTTATGAGTTATGAATTACATTTATTTCAATAAGGCTCAGTGTACTGATATTCAGCTTTTAACTCATTGATTTCAACATAAAAATTAGTTATGAATTGTGAGTTATGAATTATGAGTTACTTTCTTTCAAAAAGGTTGGTGTACTGATATTCGGCTTTTTGCTCAATAAATTGTAGTTATGAATTAGGAGTTACATTTCTTTCAAAAAGGTCGGTAATCCGATATTCGGCTTTTAGCTAAATGATTTCAATGTAAAATGTTGTTATGATTTACATTTCAATGAGTCGACTTGAGTTGGTGAAATGTATGATTATTTCTATGATCTTAAAGTCAGTTGGATGCTTCCGAGGATTTTAGAGATTTCTATTGCTTCATGTAAGAGGCTTCCTGCTAATTTTTTGGATAAATTGTCTGTAGCAACTAATAATTCTATCCAAAAAACAGTTTCAATAGCTTCTTAATAGCTAATTGTAATTCTCGCTAAAAAATCGGCATTTAATTGTGCTCCCATCGACTCAGCAAGATTTGCTCCTATTGAAGTTCCAGAACGAAGCAGTTGTTTTGATAAAACATACTCCTTTTTTTCTTTAGTAAGATATTGGTAAGCTTTTACAATTCGTATAGCGAAAGCAAAGCTACGCTCCTTAATGTTGTTTGGTTTTGACATTTTAAAATTAATGAATAAGGGTGTTTAAGAAAAATATTTCTAAAATAAGAATAATAGCAAACGAAAAACCAAATAAATCAGAGAAAAACCATTTTAACCCTAAAGGAAATCATAATTCATAACTTATAATTCATAACTCCTGACTCACTTCCCCGTACTTCCAAATCCACCAGCTCCACGAGCGGTTTCTTCTAATTCGGTAGTCGTTTCCCACTCTACACGTGCATGGGCAGCAACCACCATTTGCGCAATACGTTCACCATCTTTTACTTCAAAAATATCGTTGCTCAAATTCACTAAAATGACTTTGATTTCACCTCTATAATCGGCATCAATCGTTCCAGGGCTGTTTAAAACCGTTAAACCGTGTTTCCAAGCTAAACCACTCCTCGGACGAACTTGCGCTTCAAAGCCAATTGGTAACTCTATGAATAAACCAGTAGGAATCATCGCACGTTGCAAAGGGTGAATCGTAACCAGAGCATCAAGGTTGGCGCGGAGATCCATTCCAGCAGAAGCAATGGTTTCATAGGATGGCAAAGCGTGATGCGATTGGTTGATGATTTTAACTTTCATAGGTTAGGTTTAAAGAAGCGAAATTATAATAATTTATTGTGTAGATTTGATTAGTAATAATTTAAATTGTTTAATTTAATAAAATAGTTGTGATTCATTTTATATCCATGAAGAAAATATTCCTCCTTTTATTATTTATGATTTCGATTCTTGTCACAAAAGCGCAGAATAATAAAACTACTAACATTAAAATAAAATCGGTAAACATGGCTGCTTTACTATTATATCATTTTCCGGTAAATCCAATAGATACATTAATGTTGCATAGCAATTTTGATGATTTACCTGTAAAAGGGATTCCTTGGTTTTATTTAAATGCAGATGCAAAAATTTATAATAAAGAAGAAAGAGATTCAATCATAAATAATATTCATCATATTTTTTATGAAGAATAAGAAATGCTGTTATTATTAAATTTATTAGAAAGTGTAAAGTATAACTTAATTTTAATAACGATAATATAGGAATAAAATTGGGTGGATATAACGTACAAGGTAAAACGAATGCAATTAGTGCAACTTGTAATTGGATTGTAAATGGAAATAATAATGCCATTACTGGAATGACCATTAATAGTCTTTCGAAGTTAGATGTTTTGAATAATAATGTTACACTTCCTTCAGTTCCTAGTGCTAATAGTAACGCATTTAAGTTTGAAAACTTAAATAATTCTACCATCAGACAAAATGGTGCGCAAGGAAATATTGGTTATAGCACTGGATATCTTTTTTCTATTAGTGGAAATAATTTAATTAATAATAATAGCTCCGACAATTTAAAAACCGGATTTGATTTTTGGAATGTTTGTGTAGGAACTTCTTTTATTTCTAATTATATTAATAATCATTATACAGGGCTACATTTGAATAGTACAGCACTACTTGGCCCACAAACAGATAACGGAAATCGATGGGTTCCCTATGGACAAGGGGGAGGTTTTGGAAGTGGTTACGGTGCAATACATGATGCACCTACTCAATCGTTAATTTTAAGTTCAAAGTTTGTTACTACAGGAGTCGCACCAACTGTATTTAATCCCACTTACAATACACCTAATGTATCAGCTATTTGGTTTTTCAATACTGGTGTTGGTCCTGAAAGCATCCCTTTTATTTCCTGCGGTCGTTATAATATTTATTCAACCGAAAGGATTTCATTTATTGATAGCTTAGTTGTTAAAGATGGAATTAGTTCGTATGATTTTGAAGAAGGCTTAAAATGGATGACACAAAGTTCATTAATGGATAAATTAATAAAGGATAGCAT
>JANXSD010000074.1 GCA_025352785.1 Bacteroidota bacterium | reverse complement strand
TCAAAAACACAAAACTCATTGAACCTATAATTAATCGTATGTTTTTCATTACACTATTTTTTAAATTTAAATCTTAGATATCACTATTGAAATGTAAAGATGAAAATAGAATATTCCTTTTACAAATAAAACATACTGAACATGGCAATTCTGCCTTTGATCACAATATTTCCTATGCTATATTTTTGGAACATTTATTATTCAAGCACCCTTTATTAAGAATCAATTTATCACTGACATAAATTAATGTACCTTCATACTTATCTTTATTAAAAAATAATGAAGCTCCCCGCCGCAGAGCAGCGGGGTATCCTTTTGATTATCTAAAACAATCTTAACTGTTCTTCTTTGTGTAAGATTCCATATTCCTTCTCCGTTCCTTGTTCACTAACATATTTTGATATTGTTTGTTCATCGCCATATTTGCTTACTGTATTTGCAAAATATCCATCTGACCAAAACTCTCCTCCCCACAACATCTTTTTTACTTCTGGATGCTTCTTAAATATCTCTTTCGCTGTTAAACTTTTTATCATAGTTATTATTTGAGTAGGACTAGTTTTAGGAACCCATTGTACCAAAAAATGAACGTGATCTTGGTCTGTGACTATTTATAAAAAATGGACTGCGTAGCGTTTACTTATTTATATACATATTTCTTTCATTGTTTTATCTACATCTTCACTAAATACAATTCTTCTATAGTTTGCTGAACAAACGAAATGATACAATAAAACTGATACATGATATGACTTATGAATACATTTGCTTTCTGACATTTACAAATTTAAGCATTCGACCCAAGGGGCCGGGAATTTACCCTAAGAGATTAAAAAAAACATAAAAATTGTTGAGATAGAAACTTAAAAGTCATAATTATTCAGAACTTTTCCCCGCCAATTACTAGAAATTAATATTCCGACCAAAATATTAATTCCTAATGCTATACCAAAATTACTCCAGATTTTTCTTTGCTTAATTCTTTTTGCATGATGCGTATAGCCATGGTTATATTCTGGCAATTTCATTAATTCAGTTTTTTGATAAGGTAAATTATTATTTGTAGGCCTAGTAGAGGAGCAGACGATAGCAGGAATTAATCCGGCAAGTGGCGAAATTATGGAGACAATAAATGTAGCTGTTGCAGCATAATGGTAACCAGTATAACATCGTGTAGCATCCGTATAACCTCTCCTATAAAGATCGCGACTAGGTAAGCTTGAATTTGTAATAGTAGCATCTTGATTATCGACATTAAAAAGATCTCTAGTACCATTTTCATATCGTACCGATAACACTTCAGATTTAAAAATTGATAAAACAGCACCATCAAGGTTGTCGAATCTCTTATATAAAATTTCGATAGGCGTAATTTCTATTATTTTCACTTGACTATCACCCGAATCTTTCATAGAAATAACATCCTGCGAGAAACTAATGTTCACTGCCAAAACAATAGTCAATATTAGAAATATTATTCCTTTCATACTATTTTAAATTAATTTATTCTCTTTTAATTGAATCACTTTAAAATAATAGAAAGACTTATCTAAGAGAAAAGTACAAATAATAAGCTAGAAATTATTTCCAGATTGATAACTACGCACTCAATTGTACTTACAAAAATTTCTCTCCCTTTTTAAGTTTCACATCATTTACAAACTGACGGATTTGTTGCTCATCCGTTTTACGACAAACTAATAAAATATGATCTGACTCAACAACTATATAATCATCCAATCCTTGCAAAACAACAAGTTTATCTTTAGGAACATTCACAATGCAGTTGTACGTATCGTACGTCATTACTTGCTTGCCTACAATTGCATTTTTATGGTCATCATGATGTACATGCTCATACAACGAACCATACGTTCCTAAATCGCTCCATCCGAATTCAGAACTCATTACGAAAACATTTTTCGCTTTTTCCATTACTCCAAAGTCGATGGAGATATTAGTACATTGCTGATACGCCTTACGAATAAATGCTTCCTCGGCAGGAGTATCGTACAAACTTATTCCTTCACTAAAAATCGCATCCATCTCGGGAAGGTGCTCTTTCATTGCCTTTAAAATCGCTTGTACATTCCAGATAAAAATCCCTGCATTCCATAAAAATTCTCCTGTTTGTAAAAAGAATTTCGCCATTTCTAAGTCAGGCTTCTCTGTAAATGTTTTTACTTTCGAAACTTTATTCGTTGCTTCGGTTTTATCATCAATAAATTGAATGTAACCATACCCAGTATCCGGACGACTAGGTTTAATACCGAGCGTAAGCAATGAATCTTGATCCTTTGTGAATTCGAAACACTTTAATATCGCATCTGTAAATGATACTTCATTTAAAATTACATGATCAGAAGGAGCAACAACCATATTCGCATTTGGATTTCGCAAAAGAATTTTTTGCGCAGCATAAGCAATGCATGGTGCAGTATTTCTACGCAAAGGCTCCGCTAACACTTGATCAGGTTTGAGATCAGGTAATTGCTCTAACACTAATTTCGTATAATCAGCATTCGTAACAATGATGATATTTTCTTTAGGACAAATTTTCAGGAAGCGCTCATACGTCTGTTGTATCAACGTTTTTCCTGTACCCAAAATGTCCAGAAATTGTTTGGGACGTGCATTGCGACTCAATGGCCAGAAACGACTTCCGATTCCACCCGCCATGATCACACAATAATTATTTTTCATATAAAAAATTTAACAAGGATGTTATACGTGATTCTATTTTATTGTTTCATGATCGTACAAACAATTTATCATTAACAAATTAATTTTTCAATAATTTATTTTATTGCAGCGAGTTCAATGCTTCTCGAAGTTGAGCAATCATATCTGGTATTTGCTCTTTCTTGCATGTTCCTACTGATAGACGATACCAAGTAGATTCTGTGGATGCACCAAATGCAGAAAATGGGACAATCGCCAACTTTGCTTCGCCTAAAATAAATGCAGTAATGTCTTCCGTTGTTTGAATGATACTACCATCTTTCTTTTTCTTGCCCTTCAAATCAAATTGAATAGTTAGATAAATAGCTGCTTTCGGATCAATACAACGAACAGCAAATCCTTCATTTTGCAGTGCTTCAAAGCCTTTATAAATATTTCGTAAACGCTCTTCCACTTCTTTACGAAAATGAACCATGTATGCATCTAACGCATCGTGGTCGTTCATAAATCTTGCAGAAGCAATCTGCTCAGCTTTCGGTGCCCATGCGCCTATGTGCGATAAAATCGATTTCATCTTATCAATAACATTTGCTGGTCCGAACGACCAACCTACACGAATTCCTGTTGCCGCAAATGCTTTTGATAATCCATCTACAAACACCGTGTAAGGACGTAATTCAGGACACAAAGTTACTGGATCAAAATGTTCAACATCACCATAAGTAAGTGCACTGTAAATTTGATCGTACATCACATACAAGGGTTTCTCATCGGCACCGCGACGTATATTTTCTGCCATCACTACATCACATATTGCTTGTAACTGTGCTTTAGTAAAAACTGTACCCGTAGGATTTTGGGGTGAACATAACGCCAACAATTTCGCCTCTTTAATATAAGGTTTTATGGACGTTGCAGTAAGCATAAAATTATCTTCAGGAAATGCTTCTATCTGTATCCCTTCCGCTCTAAACAAATGACAATAGTGATTATTATTCCACGATGGCACTGCATAAATAACTTTATCACCAGGATCGAGTAGCGTTGCGTAGATTGCATAAATCAACGGCCTTGCACCTCCTGCAATCAAAATTTCATCAGCAGTATATTTCAATTTCTGATTACGTGAAACATAATCTACAACAGCTTTGCGAAGATCCAACATCCCATTCGCAACAGGATAATTGGTATGTCCTTCCTCATACGCCTTGATAATTTCATCACGTAATTTTATAGGAATCGGGAAAACCTTAGGATCAAAATCCCCGATGGTGAGGTTCGCAATTTTCTCGCCTTGATTTATACGTTCGTTTACTTCATTCGCCAGTTTGATTATTTCTGAACCGATAAGATGCTCAGCCATTTGTGATACTGGAAAAATGGCCTGCTGATTAAGAGTAGTACTTGACATTGAATTAAGAATATTGGCTGCAAACCTACGGAAAAGATAAGAGCTTTTGCATTGATTCATCCCCTCAATTTTGTTCAAAGTACATTTTTAGTTTCTCTAAAAATACTAATAACTAGCTAGTTAAGCAAGGTTGTTAAAAACACTATCCACTACTTATTGAAAATTGATGCTAAAGATGGCCTAGAGTGACTATTTTTGCCCCTGTTATGATAAACAATTCTTCACCTCTTCCACAATCATTTTCCTGGCTTGCACTGCTTGTTGCTCTCCTTTTTACGCTTATAGGCGGTAATATTTTTGCGCAATCTACCAATAATTCCCTGCCAGATAGTCTACTAAAAGAACAACTTACAAGAGCCGTGCAGAGTTGGAAATCGGGCAAGCCACTACCTGCATATCAAACATTAGATACTATCATTTCGCAACCGCTGTCTGCGATTAATGCTTCTAGTAAAGTTAAGGCTGCTCTTTGGACTGCAACTTATTTACAAGAACAAAAGAAACTAAAGCCTGCTGCGAAGTTTTTAGATTCTGCCATCTTTTGGGCATCACAATTTGCTCGTGGCGAAGAACTCCGTCGTAGCTACGAAGCCTACTCGAATTGGCATCTAGCAAATGGCAATGCAAAATCAGCAATGGCGTCACAAAGTGAAGCAAATCATATTAACGATAGTTTAAATTTAGTAAAATTTCAATTTGCATTGGATTCGTTGAAGACAATTAATGAAACATTACAAAATAAAATAAAGATTCAAACAGCAACAGTAAAATCAGAGGATGTTGCGAAAAGTTCGGGCAATAATGATAGCATGATTTGGATCATGGGTATCAGCATTTTGGTTTTATTGATTTTAATATTCTTGTTAAATGGAAAAGTGCAACGTTTAAATTCTGCGCCTTCAGTTGCTACCCAACGAAATGAAAATCCACCGAAAATTATCGTTGAGAAACCAGAAATTAAAAATAGTACCACTGAAACAATTACTCCTGTTCTTCCTTTTGAAAAAGTTGTGGCGAAAACAATTGCAGTAGTACCCACAAAAGAAATATTAAATTTAACAAATCGTCTTTCAGCGGTAGAATTAATATTAATTCGTGCAGATATTTTTGCTGAGAAGGTGAATGGCGAATCGAAGTTAGCATCGAAAACCTTGTATAAATATGTGGAAGAGTTTCCGCTAATGATGAAAAATTTAGATGATGCGATTTCTAATAATGATGCGGATGCGATATTGAAATCTACTGTGGAATTCAGAACTCCACTCGATACATTCGGAATGAGTGGCACTGTTTTATGGATCGATGAAATCGAATCAGAAGCTCACGACGCTAAGGTGAATAAATTATTATCACGTGTTTTTCAAGTCCGTAATCATGTTCGTCGCGCGCTCGATGAAGCAAAAGCAATTTTAGAAAAGGTTAATCTTTAAAAATTTCGGAATACTTAGGGCGTGCCCAGTAGTATTGGTTAACAACCAAACTTCTGGGTCGGGCTATACGTTGCAAGTCCTCGCCCTTTAGTATTGGTGAAAAACCAATCTACAGGGCTGTGGGCTTTTCACTGCTATCCCTCACGCAAAACCATTCGTTATGGCTATTCGACCCCGTTAGGGTCGAAAAAACTGATTTCGTTCAATGAATTTGATTATCTGTAATAAGTCAATTAAATAAAACAACTAAACTTTTTTGTTTGAATTTATTATTACTCGTAAATTTTTTACAAATTTTATTGGCAGTTCTAAATGTAAAAATTGTAATTATTTTTTTATTTTGTTAATGGCTTAAAAACATTTAGGATGATCATAATTATTCTTCTTTTAAATAAAATCTTCTTATAAATTCAACAAACATTTCTCAACATAAAATCCAACCTACTGTAACAACTCCAAAATTCTATTTTCTACTGCTGAGGAATTCCATTGATCTTTGATATCAGGCATCAGCATAATTTGTTGCATAATCCCTTCTTGCTTTTTGCCTTCGCGAAGTGCTTCGCTATAACGTATCTGCGGACTATAACTCACCATCGTGTATAAAGGTGTCCATTTGTCAGGATGTTTCTCGCTAAACCATGCTTCGATTTGCTTCTGCAATAAAAATGATTCTTGTCCGACTTTATCACGCATCTCAATAAAATTTGTTAATGCTAACTCCGCAATCGCATCCGCATCAGGCTTGCGCAATCGCTCACATTCACTAAAAATTATTTCCCAATTTTCGCCATGTAAATCCATCAATTCGCTTAACACAACGCAATCTTCAAAACCGCAATTCATACCTTGTCCATAAAAAGGAACTATTGCATGCGCTGCATCACCAAGTAACAAAACTTTATCGCTAAATCTCCAAGGAAAACAACGAACTGTAACCAACGACGATGAAGGATTGTTTGCATAATCTTCTTTCAATGTTGGCATCATTGGAACAGCATCTGCAAACATCGTATTAAAAAAAGTCATTGTTTTTTCTTTTGTATTCAACGATTCAAAGGAAGGCTCACCTTTGTGTGGAAAAAATAATGTGCAAGTAAAACTCTTATCAAGATTTGGCAATGCAATCATCATGTATGCTGAACGTGGCCATATATGTAACGCGTTAGGATCCATTGCATACTCACCATCTTTTGTTGGCGGAATCGTTAACTCCTTGTATCCATGTTCTAAATAACTTTGTGAATATTGAAACTGATCTGTACTCAATTGCATTTGCAATCTACCTGCTGAAAAAGCACCATCAGTTGCAAAAATTCTATCGGATTGAACTTCAGATTTTATAGAAGCATCATCTTCAAAATAGGCTGTTGCTGTTTTTAAATCAATACCAGTACAGCGTTGTTGAAAATGAATCTTCACACCATGTTGCTCTGCGATATCCATCAACACACAATTCAATCCACCTCGTGAAACGGAATTGATTGCTTGTCCAGATTTGCCATAAGCCTGATATGTAAGTTTCCCATCTAAAGAATGCATCATCCTTCCATTCATTGGAATTGCAACTTTTCGAATCTCGTGTTCGATGCCTATTGCCGCTAATCCTCTCCATCCCCGATCACTGAGCGCAAGATTAATAGATCTTCCTGCTGAAATACGGTTCATACGCAAATCAGCTCTTCTTTCATAAACGTTAACCTGATGACCACGTTTTGCGAGGTAAATTGATAATAACGAACCTACCAGACCAGAACCTACTATTGTAATTTTTTGCATAAATAATGGGAATATGACAAAGTTTTTATTGAGATTACAAATTAAGTGAATACAAGTTCATAATCGAAATTATTTGCTCATTAAAATAGCAAAAAGGGAGAAAACATTCCATATCGAAAATTCATCTGAAAAATCATTCATTCGTTGTATTTTTGAACCATGAAATTAAAAAATACGCTCGTTGTCCTTTTAATATTATTTGCACATTCATTCGCGAAATCACAAGTCACTAAAATACTCTTCGACGCAACAAAATCTGAAATGTCGGGAAATGCCGATTGGGTAATTGATGCAGGCACTTATAATATCGGATGCAACACTGGTCCATCTATTATAGGGACAGGTAATGAAGCGAATCCTTTTAGATTTCCAGTTCCAGCGCAAAGTGGTATTACTACAAGCACACTTGAAACCTATTGGACTGGTGGTTTGTCACATTGGGCAATTGATTGCGTGAATAAAGGCTACCAAGTGGAAACGCTACCTTACAATGGACTAATCACATTTGGAAATTTAAGTAATGTTCAAGATTTATCTAACTATAAAATTTTTATTGTCTGCGAACCAAATATTATTTTTTCAAGTTCTGAAAAAACTGCATTGCTAAACTTTGTTCAAAGTGGCGGAAGTTTGTTTATGATATCCGATCATTCTTCATCTGATCGCAATAACGATGGAACCGATTCACCACAAATTTGGGATGACTTTTTCACCAACAACGGAGTTGTTTCAAATCCGTTTGGAATTACCTTCGATAATCTTTCTTTTTCTAATGCAAGTACGAATGTAAAATCAACACCTATAAATCCTATTATTAATGGATCAGCAGGAAATGTAACGCAAGTTTTATGGAGTAGTGGTACTTCAATTACTATTGATTCGACAGCAAACAGTACAGCAAAAGGATTTGTATGGAAAAGCACAAGTTTACAAGGCAACCAAAATGTTTTAGTGGCTACGGCTTTATATGGCGCAGGGAAAGTTGCAGCCTTCGGGGATAGTTCACCTCCCGATGATGGCACTGGTGATAACAATGATGTTTTATACGATGGTTACACTACTGATGCAGCTGGGAATCATCAAAAACTATTAATGAATTTAACAATTTGGTTAGCAAGTTCTCTCACAGGATTGGAAGATCATCTCACTACAAATGGAATGACGATCCTAACAAATAACGAACAACATATTTTACAAATATTGCTTAGCAATGAATTAACTACGGCTTCCACAATTTATATTTATGATATTACTGGACGTAAATTAACAAGTAAAACAATGAAGGTGGGTGAAAAAGAATGGAACATGAATACTGCGGATTTTACCAATGGAATCTATATTGTTCAAGTTTTAAATAATGGGCTGACTTTTACTAAAAAAATGTTTTTAGGGAACTAGATTTTTTTAATACATTTAGATTTTAGAATTTTAGAGATCACACTTAAAAAGTGGGGATTAAGTATTTTTCATTAGATTAGTCATCTCAACTAAAAACCCTAACCAAATGGAACTCGTTTCTACAGATGAAAATTTATCGGAAAATTCACCAAAATTGTATTCATTATCCTTTAAAGGAAATGGAAATGAGTATTTCGGTATAGTAATCGTAAATTTCTTGCTTACTATAATTACGCTTGGTTTATATTATCCCTGGGCGAAAGCTCGACAATTACAGTATTTATATGGAACAACGGAATTTAATAATAGTCGATTCGAATTCCATGGAACAGGTAAAGAAATGTTTAAAGGATTTATCAAAGCAATAATTCTTGTTGGAATCCTCTTAGGATCTTATATAGGTTTAATTCTATTGAACCATCCAATTTTTGCTATCCTCATATATCTGACTGGAATTGCATTATTGATCCCTCTAGCAATTCATGGTAGTTATCGCTATCGCATGTCGAGAACTTCATGGAGAGGAATCCGATTCGGTTATAGAGGTGATAGGAATGAATTAATGAGCAAATTTTTTCGTGATCTTCTTTTAACACTTATAACTTTCGGAATTTATGGCGCGTGGTTAAGTATTCATTTACGCAATTATGTTTTAAGTAATATTCGTTTTGGGAATGCCACTTTTAAATATCAAGGTAATGGTGGTGAATATTTAGGGATAAATGTAAAAGGGTATTTTCTAACAATTCTAACTCTAGGTATTTACTTCTTTTGGTGGAAAAGAGAATTGTTTGAGTATTATATAAACAATCTTGTCCTTATTGATGATAATAAGAAAATTAAATTGCGTACAACAGCTACTGGGGGAGACTTCTTTCAATTATATTTTATTAATTTATTAATCATCGTTTTCACTTTAGGAATTGGTTATGCTTGGGTGGTTGCTCGGTCACTTCAGTTTTTACTTTCAAAAATTGAAATTACAGGCAATGTAGACTTAGAAGTTATTATACAAACGGAAGAATCATTTAACGACGCAACTGGTGAAGACTTAAGCGACATGCTTGATTTGGGATTTGTAATCTAATGTAGAAAAGAATTTAAAATATTTTTTTTACGTATGCAAACAGAAGCCAAGTTTTTTAACGGAGTAAGTAGCAAACCAATTGATGTAACATTACATTTGCTGATTTCCGAAAAGAAATTATTAATTATTGTTCCTGATAAGGAGGAATTATATATTCCATTTGTAGAGATAAACATCACACACCGCGATCGTGAAATGATGATGCTAAGTATAGGGCAACCTAGTTGTACTTTAGAAATCCGAAATCCAAATTTTTCCAAAATATTTCTTGCTGAGCAAGTGAATAATGGCACTATATGGTATCACAAATTGTTAAATACTGGTTGGAAAGCATATCTATTGTTTGCCTCTATTGTTGTAACAATTATTGCTGCAGTATATTTTCTTGGAATTCCGTTTATTGCCGAAAATGCATTAACAATTTTACCACGAAGTATTGATAAAGCTATTGGCGAAAAGGTGTTTGAACAAGTGTCTGAATCTGAAACTATCGATACTATATCCAGCAAATTATTAACCAATTATTATACGTTATTAAATTCATCAGCTGAAAAAAAATACACCTTCATTGTTATAAAAAAAGATGAAATAAATGCTTTCGCATTACCAGATGGACATATTGTTATTTATTCAGGAATATTATTAAAGATACATCACCAATCAGAACTTGCTGGTTTATTAGCACATGAAATATCGCATGTAACACATCGACATTCAATGAAAATACTTTGTAAAAGTGTGGCAGGTTACATTGTTATCTCTTTATTGATGAATGATGTGAATGGCATTATGGCTTCACTAGCACAAAATGCAAATTCACTCGAGAACTTACGTTATTCTCGTAGCTTCGAAAAGGAAGCAGATATTAGCGGATTTGAAATGCTACACCTCAATCAAATAGATCCTCACGGAATGGTATCCCTTTTCCAAGTATTAAAACGTCAAGAAAAAGTAGATATATCAGGATTTTTAAGAACGCATCCAGTTACTCAGGATCGTATCGATTATCTCACCGCCAAAATAAAAAAGGAACCCTATCCTTATCTAAATAATTTGCAATTAGAACATGCATTTGGTGTTTTAGAAAAACAAATTTCTGATCAAGATGATTAATTGGATTTATAATTTAGAACAATAAACAAATAAAATTATCGTTCCTAAATTCTTGTATAGGAGTAATCATCGTGTAAGTAATAAAAGTTAACTAATTTAAAATTCATTTTATATGAAAGTGGAATACATTAGTCACTCCTGCATTTTTGTTGATACTGGTGATGCTCGTATCATTTTTGATCCTTGGTTCAATGGATCGGCATACTGTAATCAATGGCAACTTTTCCAAAAACCACTCAATACGGACATATTAAATACCGTTGATCATATAATGATTTCGCACGAACATGAAGATCATTTGCATCAACAATCATTAAGTTTATTGCCAAAAAATGCCAAAGTATATTACCCCTATTTATGGCAGGCAGGAATACACGACTATCTACATGAGCTGGGTTTCAACAACGTAAATGAAGCTGTTTCATATAAAGAAAACGCCATTACCCCAAACACAAATATTACTTTTCTCACTACTTCCATGGATACAATTATGATCCTAATTCAAAGAGAGTTATTCTGTAAATAATCACTTCATTTATTTTACTGAAATGGTTAGATACAATTACGACAATATATATATTCTTTTTCGTGAAATTAATATTAATGTCTGTGCGCAAGAATTTAGGATAAGGCAAAACAAATTAGTAAGAGTATTTTTTTTATGATAATTACTTGTTGAGTAACAAATATAACTTATTTATAAGATTCTGTAAATCAAATTTAATTCTTAATAAATTTTTTAAATTGATTGTCTACACTAATGCAATAGATCCCATCCAATAAAGTCGAAATGTTTATGGTTGTTTTTTTATTATTTACATTTACCATTCTAACTAATTCACCAATAGAATTATAAATTTTTAATTCCATTTTCTTATCATTAAATGTTGGAATACTAATAACTATATTTTCTGAAGAAGGATTCGGAAATAGTGATAACGTTGTATTCGTTGCTTGAAAATCAGATAACGAAGTACTTAAACCAAAAATACTCGAATAATTATCTGCAAATTGATACGTAGTTGCGCAAGTATTTACTGCATCCCAATTTATCGACCATGTCATCATTCCACGCAAAGAGGGATATCCTCCAGTTTGATTCAAAATGTAAGTGCCAGGTTTTGCACCAGTCCCACGCAAATAATTAATCGCTAGTTGTACAGTTGTGGTATCCGCAAACCCGCCTCCTGCAGCATTAGAACACGCTGGCAGTCCTACAACTACCTTACTGGCAGGAAGACCTGCAAACATTCCTCCTGCAGTGTTAAACCCATGTATAACCGCTTCTGTCATGGCGACAATAAAATCAGCACTACCTTGAGTGTATACGTTGCCATCAATACCATACATACTTCCACTATTGTAAAGTTGCACATGCAAGATTTCCAACGAATCACGCAACGCATCAATCACTGGAAGATAAGCACCCCAGATACCTCCATAGGCCGACATTCCTCCTTGCACAAAAGCAGTTTCTGGTGCCATCGTTAAAAGCAATCTTTTATTATGTATCGAATAATAATTATGCATAATTTGCTTAATTGCATCAATAAGATTGATGATAGTCGGATCCGTAGGCAATGCAATAGTTCCCCCACTCACGAGAATAGAACTTCCTTCAAAGTCAATATCGATTCCATCAAAATTGTAGGTATTAATAATTTGATTCATCGAACTAATAAATGAATCACGCTCTGTAATACTATTTAAAGAAATCGGCGCCGTTGCTCCACCAATACTAATAATTACTTTTTTTCCTTGATTTTGCAATGTCTGAATCTTTGAAACAAAAGTGGATACCGATCCCTGGTCAGGAATAAATTCCATAAGATAGTCGGTACCGAATTGTGGAACAGCGAATGCAACATCTACAATATTATATCTCGAGTCAATTTGGTCAAGTGGAATAAACGGTGAATTCACATCATTCCAATTTTGCCAATAGCCAACGAGTGCGGGGCTTGGCATTTGTGAGTAAGCGGCCATACTATTTAACAGGGAAATAAATAGCATGGCAATTAATTTTTTCATGATTGATAATTATGGTTAAAATAAATATTGATATCGCAAAGCTGGTTTTTACATCCATATGACGTTGTTTTTTAAAATCTAAATGGTGTATATGGATTTTATTACCAATTTAATTTAGTAAATTTAGAATAATAAAATCACAAAACATAACAGAAGCTTTTTTTGAGATGCGAACAAACGCTTTTGGTATTCCATTGTTAGTAATGCCCCACGATTTACATTTCGTTCACAGCTCAACATTTTGCAAAGAAATTACAAGTGGTGTTCTGATGTTGTCGCTGCAAGGACATTGGTAAAAGAAAACGACTTGTTAGGCGATTTTGTTAGCACTCCATCCGAATCTAAGTTATTACCGAAGTTCCATAATTTATCTAATAAAATAAACCTTATTGATTTTATTATTTTCGATATTATAAATAACAACCGCTTCAATAATTCAATCTATCAATTGAACACGCTCTTTATCGATCACTACATTACCCTGAACAATTCTCCCTAATAATTCACAATGCAAATTTGGGTTATTTGCAAAACGCTCCGAATACTTCTTTCTCAATGCTTCTTTCCATTTGTAAAGCAATTTATCAGGATAATTATAAATTTCAACATCATCCGAATATGGCTCTAAGAAGGCTTCCATGTTTCGAAAGTTATAACCGTTTAATTGTCGTTGTGCTAATTCTGTTGGCGTTTCTTTAAATAAAGTATCTGGATTAAAAACAACACCTCTATTGATTACACGATTAATCCTTATGATGTCCTCCAAATTCTCAATTGGATTAGCCTCCAACAAAATCGGATTCGCCTTCTTACCAACTGCAACCGTTCCAAATTCATTTTCTTTATTCAAAACTTTTGCACCATTAATGGTAGATGCTTGGATGATTTGCCAATTGCTCATACCACTTTTTTGCATGGCATTCAATTCTGCTAAATAGGAAGAAGCATGCAATGTGCCAATGTTACCCGCATCCGTACCAGTAACAATTAAAACTCCCGCATCCGATAATTTTTTAAGATTAACCTTACTAATGGAATCAGCAAGACTTAATTGCGCCACACTTTTAGAAGAGTTTACTCGATTCATATAATTATTGACCAATGCTGTATCCGTCAAATGTTTTAAATCTAGCAACGAACCCAATTGAAAAGGATCACCTTTCAATAATTCATGGTTACTAATATCCCTTTTTTGACCAAAAGTTTTTAAATAACCATCGTGAACAATCAAAGTAGGACAAAGTATCGTTTTATTGCGCTTTAAGAGCTGAACAAAATCAGCTGACACTATTTCATCATCAACGCTATGTACTAAAAAGTCACAACCGTTCTCTACTGCTAATTGTGCCGTAATCCTTTCTGTTGCATGAACTGCTACTTTCAAATTATTATTATGTGCTTCATCAATGATTGCTTTGATGACAGGCAAATATTTTCTTGCTGCTACTTCAGAATTACTGGTATCCTTTTTAACAATATACCAAATTTTTATAAAATCAGGATGATAAGGTAATTGTTCTTGCACCATACTCCTGCCATCTTCAACTGATAAAACCAAACTAAAAGGTTCGTCATCCTATAAATTTTCAAATGCAGATGGTTCGTAAGTTGTCAACAATGGATCAGTCATATAAATGGAAGGAGCATAATCAATATTTGTAAATGTTTCTCTTTGCTTTAAAAAATTAACTGTTGAACCCACATCAATCACATTAGTTATTCCGTTTTGCAAATACCTACGCAATACTTCATCCATGTAATCATGTGAATAATCAATTTCTTTTTGGTATGGCTTTACAGCTCTTAAATCAATCGCATCAGAACGAGTATACAATCCTCTACTCTAAAAAAATGAATGTGCGCATCCGTTAATCCAGGAAATAAATATTTTCCTGTACCATCAATCACCGTTGCATTCTCCAGAATTTTTATTTTATTACTTGCTTGAATTGAAGCTATAAAACCCTTCGTTATAACTACGGTTTGATTAGAAATAAATTTTTGCATTTCAACATCTGCAATGGTCACATTGGTGATATAGGTTTGTGCAAAAAGCGAGAAAGAGGATGCGATGAATAGAATGGATAAAATAAATTTATTTTGCATCGAAAGAGAAGGTTTAGGTGATGAGGTGGCTGTAGTGTGGAGTGGTTAAAATTTTCCAAGAAGAAATAATAAAGCTTTGGAAAAGAGGGATGTAATGCAATCTAAATTATTGCGAAATTCTAGCTATGTCATTGGCATATTTATGTAGCCGCGAATATCGACTGTCAAAAAACCCACAATCTACCGTATACAATTAATTTTATTTAACGCCCATAATCCTAACTTTAAAAGAAGCGCAACTGTTTAAATTCTGCGCCAAAGTTTATTTCTTGCATTTGCTTCAAAAAATGGCGTCAGCAATAATGCTTACTTAATAAATTTTGGGGATTCACATTCTTGCCAGTACTCAACTATTTTTTTAATAATGTCAGATAATTTTTCCATGTTATTAGGTTTAACGAAGAAACCTTGAACTGATTTTGAATATGCATCAATAACATGTTGTTGATTAGCACTTGTTGTAAAGAGCAAATAAGGTATACATTTTAATCTCAAATTTTCATTGTTTTGAATTTTTTCCTTTAGTTCAATTCCATTTAATTTAGGCATGTTAATATCAGAAATAATAAGAAATGGTTCAAACGGTTCAATCATTAAATGGTCAAGTGCACTTTGACCATCTTCAAAATAAATAATTTCATTTACATAATTAAGATTCTCAAAGATTTCCTTAAGGAAATCCCTGTCATCTGCATCATCTTCAATTACTATAATTGGTCCACTTTTATTCATTCGTGTTCTCTTAAAAAATGAAATTTAATTGAATTTTCAAAACTATATATCAACATTTAATTATTCAGCATCAAATTATAGTTTATATTTTATCTCAAGGAGGTGCTTATGGTTACTATTGCCCCAAAGTGAGATCACCACCGCAAATCGTCTTAAAATTAATTACATTTAACAAATATAATAAATTTTAATACTTACTCGGCAAAGTCCTAGTAACTAATTATTAGGGATTTGAAGATTTCATAATTTCACGAATAATCATTTTTATATTACAAAACAGTAAAATTTGTCTACCCAAATTTTAATACAGATAGAATTAAAGTTACCTATAAAAGTGCTCCATCATATATTTGGCCAACTATAAATATACTAACAATTATATGATCATCTAATCCTTAGGCTCCCACAATTGAATTTTATTGCCTTCAATGTCTAAAATATGAACAAATTTTCCATAATCATATGTTTCAATTTTATCTATGATAGTCACGTTTTCTTTTCTTAATTCTTCAACCAATGCTTCTAAATTTTCTACTCTATAGTTTATCATAAAATCTTTTGTTGAAGGCTCAAAATATTTTGTGTTTTCAGCAAACGGATTCCACTGTGTCAGTCCCTTTTTAGTACTGTCATCAACTTGCCTCCATTCAAAGCTTGTTCCATACGGGCTCGTGTCAAACCCAAGGTGTTTTTTATACCATTCGTTAATTGCATTTGGGTCTTTACATTTGAAGAAAATACCCCCAATTCCTGTTACCTTTTTCATTTTTGTATGATTATTATTGTTAGATATTATTGTATTAAAAGCAAAACCTAATAGAAAAGAAGTAGCAATTAGGGTTATCGTCAATATTGTCCGTTTCATTGTCTATTGTATGAGATTAAGTTTTCAAAATTAATCTTTTTTATTTATTTTAAAATTATCTACTAAGATCTGTCTTGAGCTTAGCACCAATCATAGCTAGCGAAACTTAAAAAATGGATTCCAGATTACAAAAAGACAGTTTAATTATATTGAAGGCAGTTAAATCTCGAACCATACATACAACGTCTCTTTTATTTTCAACAAGTAGCATCCTAATAAAACACCTCATAAAATCGTAGTCAATTTGTTGATGTAGCATTTTCGCTACCTTTAAAATCAAATGAAACAAGAAAGAATGATTTTTGATTGCTGACGAAAAGTGGATTAGATATTTTTTAGGAAGGGATTAATTGAACTCGCTTTTATTAATCGCATTGGATATTTATCCAACGAGAGATTAACACCAAATATTAAGAGAAATTAAACTATTTACTAAACGAATAAAACCCTTTATAAAAAAAAATTTGATCTCACCGTTATGCGAACATGCCATTATTCCTAAAACTGTAACATATCACTCATGCTTCACAATAAATTTCTTGCTATAATAATTTTTCCCAACAATCACTTTTATAAAATAAATTTCATCTGGAAAACTTGAATCATCAAGTTCATTTTGGTTTACAATTTTTCGCATTTGCTTGCCCAAGATGTTATAAAGTTCAACTTCAAAGTAAAATAAATTAAGATTAATTGTGAGTATATTGTTTGCAGGATTAGGAAATATTGAAATGCCAAAATCAATTGGCAAAAAAAATGTCAACCCAGTTACACCTCCATTCACAGTTTTTAATACAATCCCTGAATCACCCACGGCATAACACGTAGTGGCATCTGTGCAATATATTTTCGAAGACTTTGTGATGTTCCAGAATATTGTTGGTGTCAATTTAAACCACCATCTGTTGTTTTGATAATAGTGCCATTGGGACCTACTGCATAACAGGTGTTTGAATCTATGCAATAAATAGAATTATAAGTACTTGTGGGCGTATTTTGTGCAGTCCAAGTGATACCGCCGTCTGTTGTTTTCTGAATACCTTTCATTTGACCTGAGATATAGCCTGCCATATATCCGGTGGCCACAGAAGGGAAATAAATTGAATAAATAAAATACAACAAATTGCTAGGAAGAACCTGCCATGTATTCCCTCCATCTGTAGTTTTTGAAGCGCAGCTACCATACCATCCTCCAAAATACCCAGTATTCTGCTCAGGAAAAAAAATATCTTCTTCAGTGATTGTAGTACTGCAATTCGTAGTAATCCAACTCCAAATCATGCCTCCGTCTGTTGTTTTATATATATCACCATAACCAGCAAGAAAAAATCCTACAGAATCATTTAAAAAGTAGATGTTTCTTTTGTCATACGTAACAAGTTCGGGTAAAGCAAACCATGTTGCACCTTGATTAATAGTTTTTAATAAAGAATTTTCTGCCAAGGCATACCCAATACTGTCAGTCGGAAAATAAAACCTAAAATCAAATATATTTCCCGTAGTATTAATATTTGTCCAACTTAACCCATGGTCAGTAGTTTTAAAATTGCTCCGACTTTTCCCGATATAAAACCAACGCTGTCATTTACAAATTGAACATCAACAAAATTATTATTCATATTCATATTGACATGAGTCCATTGACCAAAACTGTATACACTTAACAGTAGAAATACTATTGTGATAAATGTTTTAATTTTTATGTTTGGTATAAAGTTAAAAAAGTGAATTTATTTTCATATGTAATTATTTCATAAAAGTAAATAATTAGCACTTAAGTTCGTCAAGAGGGGTTATCGTTGGCAATAACTACTTCGCTTTGTATTCCAAAAATACACAATTCAATCTACTAATCATATTGCTATGATGCAAAAAATATTCTTTCAATTGTCCAATAAAGAGCAATACATCCAATAACACTTGAAAGAGGATAAACAATTATCTCCTTATACCAAACTTTTTTGCTAAACCATTTGCTTACTAAAAAATAAGCCAATAATATGATGGTAATCTGTCCAAACTCAACACCAACATTGAAAGACAATAATGCACTTATGAAATTATTTGGTGGCAAACCAATTTCTTTCAAAGCTGTAGCAAAGCCCATTCCGTGTAACAATCCAAAAATGAAAATGATTATTAATCGGTAAGGACTTATGTTGCTGTGAACTATATTTTCGACGGATGTAATCAAAATAGACAATGCAATAAGTGGTTCAATAATTCTTGTATTGGGAATAATATATCCAGCTGCAGTTAGGCCTAAAGAAAAACTATGAGCAATAGTAAAAACAGAACATTGAATGATGACCGATTTAACATTTGAATTGAGAAAATAAATACTAAGGATAAAAAGTATATGGTCAAATCCTAAAGGGATAACATGAGAAAATCCTAATTGTACATATTGTTTTACGATTTCAAAAGATGTCATTTACAACTATTTAATCTTTTAAAAGTTTCACTACTGCATTTACTTTTCCAATGACTTTTAAAAAGTAAATTCCGTTTGTGAGATTAGAGAAATTTTGTTGTTCAATCTTTGTTCCAGAATAAATTATTTGTCCGATAGAATTGGTAAATTCAAATGTTTCTTTTCCAGTTTTATTTTTTAGATTTATAAAGGAAGTAAATGGATTTGGAAATACAGATGCTTTCACTATTTCATTTTCGTGTACCCCTGTAGCGGTTTGATTCCCTCTTACACAAATTAAATTATGTTGAAGTGTTTTTAAATCGTATGTTGTGATTCCGAACTGCGTATCTAAATACCAAGCTTTGGGTGTTTGATTGGGTAATGTAGTAGAAGACCAATATTTTTTTGCAGTAATTCCTGTAAAGAAATTTGCATTTAAGGATGGATTGATTAATGATTCATCGTTGATGGATTGCAACTCTTTAATATTTGGCAATCGCCAGTCATTAAAGCCTATTAGTGAAAGGGAATCAGCGTATAGGAGCGATTGTTCCCATGTAAGTGTATCTACATTTGGAATTTGTTGCCAAATTAAATTGGTGATATTATCTGTGACTGTCCCATCGCCATTGTTAGTAAAATGATTTGGAATTACTGATGGCGATGTAATGTCTCTTACAGCTCTTGTGTGAAATCGTTTAATGCCACCGGCACTAATGGTTTCTATTTTGGGATGATTGCCAATGCCCCCTCCTGAATTGGTTACCCAAACTTTATTACTGTCGTTGGCCTGCCTTACACTTGTCCACCAATATTCGGCAAGCGTTGTAGTAAAAACTAAATTATCTAATGCTGGATTACTATGTTGATGATTGAGTATGCTAAAGGATTCGTGTGCATTTGGTAATCGCCAATCTATGTAACCTCCCAAAGCAAGTGTATCACAATATACAATTGCATTTTCAATTGTCATTTCCCCTCCGTCAGTTTGCTGCCACATCAATCTAGTAATGGTGTCTGTAACTGTTCCGTTTCCATTCAATATAAAAAAAGGAGAATTGATTGTATAGTCATTGTCTTCTCCAAATGTTGAAGTATAACTCATTGTTTCGCCAGTGTCAGGTAAGCGCAACATGGTTTTGTTAATGCCTTGTGCAAAGGACATTAATGTAATAAAAAAAAAGTGAGTACTAAAAATTATCTTTTTCATTTATTGAATGATTAATTTTTGATTTAATTGATAATCTCCCACCATAACTGTAACAACATAAACTCCACAAGGGATATTAATAAGAGATACTTTTTCTGAATATTTATTTGTCTCTAAAACCTTTTCACCGTATAAATTACAAACGATAATATTTTTTATTTCGTTAGGTTGAATAATCTTGTCAATAGAAATATGAAATTCATTTTTTGCAGGATTGGGATAAAGTTGCAGTGCTTTATTCATGTCTTCCTTTTGCAACATGCCAGTGATGGATGAAACTGTATGACGTACAATTACTTCATTATCTAATATAAGATTAGTGCTCCATATAAATTGTGCATCATTGGAAGGATCATCAAAAATATTTGTAAAATTAGTGTATGCAGGTTTGTTGTTTACACCAACAGTTGCATTAGTATATGTTGTTGCCGATGGAAATATTGAATCATTAAAAGTGGCATCCATCCAATTCGATGGCCTGCTCCAATGCAATCCGTAAAAACTAGTTCCAATATTTGAATCTTGTGTGCTGCAATTATTTGAAAACCGTTGTGAACCATTTTCAACCAGACATGTTAAATCAATAATTGGTGAAGTATAAAAAGTTTGTGCTTTCCAATCATTTCCTGTGGTTGCAATAATATTATTTGTTGAATCTTTAAAAACGGCCACCATTCCTCCATCACCCATGTGATACTGAAAACCATTATTAACTTCACAACCAACACCTAAGTGTTCTTCCCAATCAATCAACAACATTGCAATGGTAAATGGTCTTTTCACCCTGAAACGAATAATATTTGAGTTAAATTGTGTGTATGGTACATTGTCTTTACCCACAGCAATTCCATTAATGTACATTTCGAAATAATTATCTGCAAAAATGAAAGCTGTAATTAACTCTCCTGTTGCATCAACGTTAATAATATCAGAACCATTTAATGTAGCCAAAGCTAATGCTGATGTTGTATTAGTTGCACCTGTGCAGGGATTATAAAGATCTGATGCAAACGGAAAATTGGTGTTTGTAAAATTAACGAGTGCAGGCACTGTCCAAACGGTAGCATTAGTAGCTGTGATAGAACCGATGTTCGTGACTCTTCCATTGGTGCATGTATAAATATTAGTGGATGTTGTTGTTCCCAATCCTTGTGTGACGGAAGCAGTTCCCATGTACTGCGAATATGAATAACATGGTAATAACAATAAGCATAAATAAAAAATCCTTTTCATTATATTTCAGATTTGCTGTTTTAATTATTATTGAACAACTAGTTTTTTCGTCAATTGACTTTTTGCAAATTGAATTTTAACAATATAAGTACCCTTTGATAAATTCCTAGTTGCAGTACTTTGCTGAAAATGTTCCGTCTTGAAAATCAATTCACCTTTTAAATTATAAATTGAAATTTGTTGAATATCTTTTTCCAGAACAGCATTACTTAATTGCAAAGAAAAATTTTCATGTGTTGGATTTGGATAAATCATTACATCATTATCTATGGATGCAATTTCATTTAATGATGTGGGCACTAAACATGGGGAGAAACCATTGTACGTGGAAGTTGTGCTGCCTGCAATGGTATAAAATTTAAATGTATATAAACCACTAGTATTCCAATTGTAAACTATTGAATCGGTGTTACCACTCAATGTATAACTTAACGTGTACCCGTTGTTAGCTGTATTGGGTTTGCAATTCGTAATCACTGCACCATTTAAAGGTGTGCCTGAAGGTCGGATAGGGTTTGCATGTGGCTGCGGGATAATCTGAAACGTACTGTCTTCAGTAACTAGTCCAACCATCTTGCCAATCATGTAAGGTGCGGCAGCGACTCCGTGATAATGGTAAACTCCGTTGGTGCCGAAATGTCCATTGTTTGAATCAAGTGGAGCCATAGCGGCGCCATCTGGTTCTAAATTTCCATATACTGCAAAGCCGTCTAATGCAAATGCTATTGGCGAAGTAGGAGAAGTGAAATTATATAAACTCATTGGTGCGATGTGATAGTGATAATCATCAGCACGACCGCAATGACCGCCCCAATTATCCAATTGCCCTGTAAGAAATGCATCTGCACCCGTATTTGTATAAGGATTAAAAATAGCAATGCCATTTATCGCAACTGCAATTGCACCTCTTGTAAAATGCGAAGGACTTACTGGAATCGGCGTTGCTGCAAGAACAGGATTTAATGGAATGCTCCATGGATTGTTCCCAATATAACATTGCGGAATAGGAACTTGCTGTTGCCAACTAGTAATACCTGTCATCATTGAATGTGTGGTTGGTATGCCAATGGATTCCACATAAAAATAATTAGCATCCCAGTGCGTGTATACATTGGGCTTGAATGGTGTGAATGCTGAATCAACAAAAAGTGGGTCGGTTATGCTTTGCAAGGATTTTATAACATTCGCTGTAAAACTGAATAGTGTCATACCTACACCCACTGCTAAAATAGGGATTAGATATTTCGATTTCGTTTTATCTCTAACTCTAAAAAAGTAAAACCCTATCCCAAAAAGAATTAGTACTACCATTAAAAATTTTATATCAAAAGCAGATTTTTTTTCTACTTTACCAGTTTCTGGAACAAGTCGGTTGTAATTTAATTCTTTTACCCACTCAGCCTTTTTTAATGCAAATGTTTGGTCTGCTTTAGAAAAATAGGCTAACGGATAATTAATAATATTATCATTGGCATCTTCAATAAAAACATTGCCGTTTTTATACATGTAAAAAGAACCTTCAACAAATTTATTCTCCTTTTCAACAAGCCAATGTTTTAGAATTACTTTATCGTAATTAATAGTATGAGCCGAAACCAAGTTGCCTAACAACCCTAGGAATGTTATTAAAAAATATTTGATTTTCATATTAGTTAATGTTAAGTTATTTTCTAAAGTGTATTTGACAGCCCAATGATTTGGTTTCTGCAATTTCAATTTCCTTTCCTTGCAATAATGCATTTACAGCATTTGCAACAAATTGAATTTTCACCTTTTCTGGCTCTGCACCGTTGTCATCAATAGCTCCGTTATATTTAATTACGTATTTTCCTTTTTCTTTCCACACCACAAAAGCATGAGGAGTTTTTTGCGCTCCGAAATTCTTTGCTGTTGCTTGTGAGCCATCAAATAAATAAGGGAAGTTGAAATTCTCTTGCTTTGCTTTGGTGATCATTTTAGGATAAGTGTCTTCATCATACGCAGTAGTATCTGTTGAACTGATTGCAATTAAGGGGACCCCCAACGTTTTGTATCTTGTATTCAGCTTGCTCATTCTTTCTGGATACAATTTTGCAAATGGACAATGATTACAGGTGAAAACAATAATGAATCCTTTTGCGTTTTTATAATCAATCAATGAAATATTTTTTCCATCAACATTTTTTAAAATGAAATCTGCAATGAAGTTACCATTAATAGATTTGGTTTCATAACGGAAACTTTGTAAAGGCAAAACAACAAACATTAGTGTAACTGTAGTTATGAATATAAGGAACGATTTGATCATTTTATTTTTCATTCCTTAATGACTTTCTCTGTAACTGCTAATTTGTTTTTATTAGTTGTGATTTGTAAAAAATAAATTCCATTTGCTAAGTATGAAAAATCTTGCGTTTCGATTTGCAAACCACTATAAATAATTTGGCCTAAGCAATTCTTTAAAATAAATTTTTCATCACCAATTTTTGATTGAAAATTAATATGTGTTGTAAAAGGATTAGGATAGGCTTTCGAAATAATATCAGAAACATAATTAGATACATTAAGTCCCGTTACCATAGTGCAATTGTATGGCAATGGATTCAATTCAATTGGATTTCCTGGTATTAAAGTTTGTCCTACGACGCCACTGTAGTTGGTAGGATAAAAAACACATCGGAATGTTTCGTTAGTGTGTGTAATGACCCCTTGAGAAATCGGACCAGTGCTATCCACGGGGTTCTTATAATCCCAGACAATAGTATTTAATGAATCTATTTCAAAAAAATGTCCTTTTGTAGCCTCACAAATTAAAGTGTTTCCATTTGCAAGTCGTTGCGCACCGCCCATTACGGGAGTATAAAAACTTGTTGGCACAGCAGCCATATAACTCCAATCAGTAGTTACAGGACCATAAGGCTGACTGGCAACTAACGTGTAATTTCCGAATGAATCAACAGGTTGTGAAATGATATCAACGGAAGCAGCATTTCCGCCTGGTCTGTTAACCCCATTGTTAAAAATCATAATTTTATTTTCACCCGGATATCCTTGTGGAATCCATGTAGGGTCATGTTGAAGAAATAATTTTCGGTCTGCAACAGTGCCTCTGTTATATGCTTGCGGATTTCCCCAGCGGTATAAAAAATCTCCTCCTATATTATGGGTTCCGCCGCTGTGCGATGCTGCTTGAGCTGTAGTAGTACTATGATCTACTATATATATTTCACTTAAATTATGAAAACTAAATAATACCTGGTCAAGTGTTGGATTATAAGTGACCGAATTTAAATGTATCCAGTCAACCTGTGTGGCAGTATTGGTACCATTAAAATTAATATTAAGAAGTTCAGGGTGGTTAGATACTACACCGTAATTT
>JANXSD010000060.1 GCA_025352785.1 Bacteroidota bacterium | reverse complement strand
AATAAATTGAGCTTGTTGAAGATCCTTAATATTTTTTGCACCACAATAACCCATAGAAGCTTTTAGTCCACCTCTAAGTTGGTATATTTCTTCTTCAACAGTTCCTCGGTAGGGTACTCTCCCAACGATTCCTTCAGGCACTAATTTTTTGATATCATCTTCTGCATCTTGAAAATAGCGGTCTTTGGAACCTTCTTTCATTGCATCTATAGAGCCCATTCCTCTATAAACTTTAAACTTTCTTCCTTCGTAAATCATTGCTTCTCCAGGAGCTTCTTCTGTTCCTGCTAGCATTGATCCAATCATAACGGAACTTGCACCCGCAGCAATCGCTTTAGCAACATCGCCAGTAAATCGTATTCCTCCATCAGCAATAATTGGAATTCCTGTACCTTTTAATGCTTGTGCTACTTCATAAACTGCCCAAAGTTGAGGAACACCAACACCTGCTATAACTCTTGTGGTACAAATTGAACCCGGACCAATTCCAACTTTTATAGCATCTGCACCAGCTTTTACGAGTGCCTTTGCAGCATCACCTGTTGCAATGTTACCTACCACAATTTGTAAATTAGGATAAGCTTTTTTTACTTTTTTTAGTGTTTCGATAACTCCTTTAGAATGACCATGAGCAGTATCAATTACTACAGCATCCACACCTGCATTTACAAGTGCTTTTACGCGATCGAGTACGTCACCAGTAACACCAACAGCAGCAGCAACGCGTAAACGACCAAGTTCATCTTTACAGGAATGTGGTCGTGATTTGAATTTAAGAATATCCTTATAGGTGATTAGTCCAATCAGTTTACCCGATTTATCTACTACCGGAAGTTTCTCAATTTTATGTTGTTGTAAAATCAATTCGGCCTTTTGCAAACTCGTACTTCCAACACTCACTATCAGCTTACCTTTTGTCATTGCAAGACTTACCTTTTTCTTCAAATCTTTCTCAAAGCGTAAATCACGGTTCGTTAAAATTCCTACCAATTTGCCCGCAGGATTTACGATTGGAATTCCTCCAATTTTATTGTCGCGCATTAATGTTTGTGCATCGCCAATGGTAGCATCTTCGTTCAATGTTACTGGATCTTGAATCATTCCACTTTCACTACGTTTTACTTTACGAACTTCAGCAGCTTGTAACTCAATGCTCATGTTTTTGTGTAAAACACCCATTCCACCTTCGTGGGCCATTGCTATCGCCATTGCTGACTCAGTAACGGTGTCCATAGCTGCTGCAATAACAGGAGTATTGATAGGGATTTTTCGAGTAAAAAAGCTGGAAGTGTCGGTGTCCCGAGGCATTACTTCGGAGTAGGCAGGAACTAATAAAACGTCATCATACGTTAGTCCTTCGCCAATAAATTTTGCCATTTTTTTTTTCATGTAAAGGATCTTCTAATTGGCTGTCAAAGTTAATATTATCAAGCAATAAAATTTTATGGAATGGGAATTATTAATCTTCTTTTGAAATGCTTGTGAAATGAAAGTAGGACGATTGCAAAAAAAAGCCCTGAAGTAGAACACTTCAGGGCTTTTTTAAATTTAAAGATTTATTATCGAAGTAAGGTTACCGAACCATTTTTCTCAACTTCGAGTCCATTGGTTCCGTAAATCCTAACATTATACACATACGTTCCAGCAGGTGCAGAATCACCATTGTATGTACCATCCCATCCAATTTTCGGATCACTAGATTCGAAAACTTTTTGTCCCCATCTATTATAAACTACAAAAAAGAATTTATTGATATCAATGAAAACATGTTGTGGTAATAGAACTGGGTTTTTACCATTTGGTGTGAATGCATTTGGCATAAACAAATGTGGCTCCTGTATGATGCAGAATTCGTTAGAAACACTTGTATCAGTATATCCGTAAGGATTTCCTGCATTTTCAAAAGCTTCAATACGATAACAGAATCTTCCCGAGTTCTGATATAATCCAGCAACATCATCGATGAATTCAGTAAATCCAAATCCAAGATTACTATTCACAGGAATTGATTCCCATATATCATCTACTTTTCTAAACACGGAGTAATTTTTAACACTTCCTGGCCATTCTTCGTAATCATTCCAGAATAAGCGATTCGTTAAATTGAATTCACCACGACCACTTAGTAATAAGGTACGACCTAAATTACTTATCAAAACTTCATTGCCGCAAGAGTCAATTGTTAATACACGATAGAAATAACTGAACTGTTCAGTTCTTGCTGTATAATCCGTGAAGCTTATAATTGGTTGTCCAGTAAATGCTGAAACACCAACTGTAGTAAACGGTCCTAATTTTTCCGTTGATCGTTGCAATTTATAACGAGAAACGTCTGGATCATTTGCCGTGTCTACCAAGCATTCAACTAATACTTTTCTTACATCTAAAACAGTAGCCTTTTTAAGATAACTAAATGTAGGTTCTGTTAGTAAATTCGCATATTCACAAGCACTTGTTGAAGTAGCTGTTCTAGAGGCAAAATTTCCTTGGGCCTGAACATAATAACAATACGTTGATCCCTTTGTAAGTGTTGTATGGCTATAAGATATATTGTTTGAAGGAACAGTAGCTAATAAGCTAAATGCACCTCCATTTTCACTCATGTAGACATTGTAATTTCCAACGCCGCCAATCATGTGAATGTATGGATTCCAACGTACATCAATTGCAGCTCTACAAATATCCAACTTTGCAGTGAGGAACATGGTATTATGTGCTGTGCCGATATTACTTACATTACCACAACTATCGAATGTTGCAATACTATATAACTGAGGTGCATTTGCGGCAACAGGATTGATATGAGTAAAATTCAAATTGTTTTTTCCATTCACCGCACCAATTGAATCCCACGAAGCACCATTAAACAAATAGATGATGTATCCTTGCGCATCTCCTGATGAACTTGGCAACCAACTAATGCTAATATTTGATGGAGCTGCTGGATTCAAACTTACAGTATCCAACAATGCAGCATAAGGTTTTGTTAGATCACGGAATAGATCACCGTCGATGGAAGAAGAAGAAACACAGCCAGTAAGATCAGTAGTTTGTACTCGATAATTAATAACAGCCTGACAAACATTAATTGTATCCAAATATTGATAAGTAGGAGCAGGTACGTTATCGATCAATGTCCAATTTCCTAATGGATATTCCTTATAAATATCATAACTTGTATTGGAACCAGCAACATACGGTGTTAATGGATTCCAAGTAACTATAGCTACCCCATTATTATTAAGCACTTTTACTTTAATCGTTTTTAAAGTATCCGAAGCTGGTGAATATTGAACTCCGCAACCCGATCTTGTTTTAATATTAAAGTAAACTGGATTTGCTTGCGCATTTAAACCAGAAATTGTTGCATTGAATGTGGCGTAATTAAAGATGCTATCAACAACATTGTAAGGACCATTAATATTTGAAGAAGCATATATCTGATAGCTATTAAATTGATGGGCTGTATCAGTAGGAAGTGACCATGTTAAATAAACATCACCATTCAATAATACAGAAGCACAATGTAATATTGGTGCATCAGGAATAGAATTGTCAACGAATATTTCTCCATCAACATTTGAGTTAGAGTTGCAACCTAAAGCATCACCCATACTTACTCTATAATTTACTGAATCAATACAGATGGAATCTAATGTTTGATTGAATGTAGTACCTACAAATGATGGATTTAATACACTCCAATTTCCCGAACCACCTGGCATTTCACGTTCAACTTTATATCCTGCAGCAGCAGTTCCTAAATTTGGAATACGAAGAGGATTCCAATTAAGTGTTGCGATGTTATTTCCAGCACCAGTAACTTTTAAGAAGATACTATTTAAGGTTGTCCTTATAGATGAGGTATCTACTTGTCCAGTACAACCTGATTTTGTTACTAAATAATATCCAACTGAGGTTGCATTTCCATTTGCCGTTAAATCAGAATATGTATTTACAGAATACGGATCAATAGAATCTCTTAAAATAAATCCTGAACCATTATTACTATAAAGATTGTATTGATTAAAGTTCACCCAACTAGAAGGTCTAGGGTTTTGCCAGGTTAATTGTATTGTTCCATTGCTATTAACATTTACGCAACGTAATTCTGGATTGTCGATCACATTTCCAATATAAGTAAATGTACTATCGGCTTTATTAGAATTCGAAAAACATCCAGTAATATGATTCACCTTTATTTGATATGTAATTGCAGTATCACAATTAATAATATTTTGTGTATAATTTAAATTAGAGGTATTACCATAAGGCAATAATGCACCTGTATTATTATACGTTGAATACACATTGTAATCGGAATTGCTTACTGATAAGGGTGTTTGCAATGCACTCCAATTTAAGTTAGCTGTACCAAATGTTGGTGCTACAGTAAGGTAAATTGTTTTTAATGTATCACTCGTTGTTCCATTATCAAGCTGACCAGTACATCCTGATTGTGTGATCAAATAGTAACCATACGATTGGTTATTAGCATTTGCAAATTTATCGAGGTAATTAACACTTAATAAATTCTGTACTGAATCTAACAAGGACCAACCTGTTCCATCATTTCTCCAAACTTCGTATTCATTATAATTGGTGAAATCCGAACCTACAGGTTGTCCAAATGTCAATGTTACTTGACCGTTGTCTTCAACATTTGCACAATACAATTTAGGATTTGCAATTATATTTCCTATATAAGTAAATATTGTATCAGCAGCATTGGAAGAAGACGTACATCCAACAACAGAATTATCAACTTCAACACGATATTCATAAGGAACTTTACAAATTGCGATTGGATCAACATAAGTATTTGTTGCAGATGTTCCGATTTGCGAATACGGACCTGCAGGTGGTGTTCTGCGATAAATTCGATATAATCCAGAAATTGGAGAATAAGGAGAAGTATGCATTTCATTCCAATTTAAAATCGCAGAACCTAACGTTGCATTATTTACCGTTAAATACATTGAACTAAGTGAATCAGATGTGATAGGTGCATATACTTGTCC
>JANXSD010000048.1 GCA_025352785.1 Bacteroidota bacterium | reverse complement strand
TATAAATTTTGTACAAAGGGCTGCCCGATAGGGCAGCCCTTTGTGTTGTTGGAAACTTCATTAATATTTTAAATAGCAGTATAAATTTCGTACTTTTGAATATGCAAAATCGAATAAAATAATGGGACAGGTTTTAACAATTTCAGACATTAAGGATCTTTATCCAAACGAATGGGTTTTGTTAGGCAATCCTATTATGGATGATGCTAAAATTGATGTCCTTTCAGGAATACCAATTTATCATAGCAAAGACAAAAAAGAAGTTTGTTATATAGGTAGAGATAAAACGCCCTCTTTCGATAAGATAACTTTAATTTTTACTGGTAGTTTTAAGCCAACAAGGAAGATAACTGGAATTTTTAATCGTATTAAATAATGGTATTTCCTTTTAAGCGAGAACCAGAAAGCGGACTAATAATTATTAGCATTGAAATAGATAATAAGTACGAGTTAAAAATGGTTTTTGATACTGGCGCTACTAACACAACAATTGATAGTAATGCAATGTATTTATTGGGATATGATTTAAAAGATACAATTGGCAAAGTAGAAATTTAAACTGCAAATGGTGTTATAGAAACTGACGTTTTCGAAGTTGGAAGTTTTTCATCTCTAGGTCAAACAATTAATGATTTTCAAATTCAAGTATATGATTTTTTGGCACATGGTATTTTTTCGGATTATAACGGACTTCTTGGATTAGACTTTTTCGAAGGCAAAAAGTTTTGTATAGAAACTAAAGCAAATACTATTTCGCTTCACATTTTTTGACCCTGAAGGGGTCAAATGTTACTAGCCCCGCATGGAATGCGGGGCTAGTAATGAATAGTGTTTCGACCCTGAAGGTGGTCGAATATTGAAGCCATCATAATTCAAATTTGTTTTTTTAGGTACTGAAAAAAAATCCAAACAGAGTCTTCACATTTTTTGACCCTGAAGGGGTCAAACATTACTAGCCCCGCATGGAATGCGGGGCTAGTAAAAAACAATGTTTCGACCCTGAAGGTGGTCGAATATTGATCATCATCAAAATTTGAAAAGCATTTTTTTGACCCCTTCAGGGGTCGAATATTTTTTTTAAAGCAATCAACCACAAAACAATTGCGAGAATTTATTTGATTCGAAAATCAAAAGCTATCCTTTCGCTCTATTCAAAAAATCCAGCAATGGTTTCATCGCTTTGTATCCCGATGCACATGTTTTAACAAAATCTTTCGACAAGACTTCTTCATCCTTAAGTTCATGTACTGCGACGAAACTCGTATATTTTAAAAGTTCGATATCGGAATGTTGGGGATCAACACCTTTCGGTGCGTTTTTCAATTTGTTATCTTCTAATTCGTTAAACCATTTTCTGAAAGTTCGGTTGTGAATGATTGTTTTAAACTCATCCGTATTGTATTCGACCTCCTGACGAAGTAATTTTAGAACAGGTGCTTCAGGCATCCAGAATCCTCCAGCAATCATATTTCCACTGCCAACTTTACTCGGATCTATCTGAATATAAAAACCACAGTTTCCAGATTTTTTTCCACCTGCTTTTATGGATGCTGAGAAACTACATTTATATGGATCTTTATTTTTACTGAATCTCACATCCCGATAAATCCGAAACACACAATCTTTAGATTCCAATCCAGCAAGAACTGGGTCGATTTTGACCAATGCAACCAGTAACGCACTTAGAAATTGGTCGAAATCATCTTTAGCGGTCTCGTAACGATCTCGATTTTTATCGAACCAGATTCGGTCGTTATTTTTGCGAAGGTCTTTTAAGAACTTGATTGTGGCAGGCTGGATCATTAGACAAAAATATTAGCTTTATTATAATATTTGGAAACAGTTCAAAAATTAGAATGTTAACAAAATAATTTGTGAAAAAATATTTGTTTAATAAGTCGGAATCTTTTTTACATTTGTAATACGCAGAAACAAGAAGAGAATAATTTCTATTGTAAAGCAAAGTAATACTAGCAAAATAGACCTAACCAACATATTCTTGCCAACGCACCCATGAAAACTTCCAAGAAGACTGGAAATGATGCCCCTTCAAAGGCAAAAAAAGGACCAGCTCCGGCGGCTAAAACCCGTAAAATGGAGCCTCTTAAATCTAAAGAACTAAAAAATCAACGGTTTGAAGATTCAGATGATGATGATGATTCTGAGACTGAAATTATTGATGAGAATTTTAAAGATTTTGATGAATTCTTTGACGACGCAGACGAAGAGGATGATTAATTTCCTCTATGATATGCTCCACCGCAATGATTTTTACTCGACCCAGTAGCACTACAGAGTACATTGTCTCGATTGTTCACGAAAAGCATAGCGAGGAAAGCAAAGACAATTGCTTCTTTGAAATTAATAATATCGACTGATGGTTTAACCAGTATTCGGTCTGTAATACTCGCCATTCTTTCTACCAGAAAAGTATTGAAGGCACCTCCTCCACTGAGCAAGATTTTGTCGTTTGCATTAGTATTGGTTTTAATTAACCCATGTTGTATCGCGATATGTTCCACACTTGTTCGAAGTAAATCCGAAATGGGTTCAATACGTTTTTCTACAAGAGATAAAACTTCTTTATCAAACCACTCTTTTCCTAACGATTTTGGACTTGATTGCTGATAATAATCCAAGCTATTTAATTGTACTAATAAGTCGGGAATGATAGTTCCACTTCGTGCAATTTTGCCTTCATCATCATAAGGTTTATCGATACGATTAGCCAGGTAATTCAGTAACATATTTACTGGACAAATATCAAAGCCGATGCGTTTTCCATTTTTCTCATACGAAACATTTGCAATCCCACCAAGGTTGACGCACGCAGCATACTCTGGGAAGAGCAAACGGTCGCCAATGGGGACAAGTGGAGCACCCTGTCCGCCAAGTGCAATATCTTTATTTCTAAAATCACAAATTGTATCAATACCTGTTAGAGCAGCGATTTGTGCGCCATCAGCAATTTGCAATGTAAAATTCTTGTTAGGTTGATGAAAAATAGTATGACCATGTGATCCTATAAATGACGGATTAATAAGATAGTGATCATTGAAAGCATTGATCAATTCAGCAAAGTATTTACCTAGGTCAGCATGAAGTTGTATTAGCTCTTCTCCGGAGGTAAATGCGGCATTTTTCAACCTTTTTATCCAATCTTCGTTATAAGGTATTGTTGCAGCTGCATCCAGTTTATATTGCCAGCCATTATCGGTTTCAATAAAAGTGCAAGCCGCAAGGTCAACACCATCTAAAGAAGTTCCCGACATAAGCCCTAAAATCTGCAAGGGCTGGTTCTGATAAAGAGAAGAAATCATAGAAATGATTTTATTATTTTATTTTGTCAATGAAAAAAGGAAATTTAGCACTTGCTATCGATTGAATCAATTATTTTTGGCAATCTTAAACAAAACTTATGTTATTTCAATTAAGCGAAGAACACCTCATGATTCAGCAAGCAGCACGTGATTTTGCTCAGAACGAGTTAAAGCCAGGTGTGATTGAGCGCGATGATCAACAGAAATTCCCTACCGAACAAGTGAAACGTCTTGGTGAACTAGGGTTTCTTGGAATGATGGTGGATCCAAAATATGGTGGCGGCGGACTCGATACGATTTCATACGTTTTGGCGATGGAAGAGATCTCAAAGATAGATTCTTCTGTTTCGGTAATTATGTCGGTGAATAATTCACTTGTTTGTTGGGGATTAGAGAACTTCGCATCTGAAGAACAAAAGATGAAATACCTTGTTCCATTGGCGAAGGGTGAAAAAATTGGCGCATTTTGTTTGTCGGAGCCTGAAGCGGGTTCTGATGCTACGTCTCAACGTACAACAGCAATAGATATGGGGGATCATTATCTGTTAAATGGCACCAAAAATTGGATTACAAATGGCAATTCAGCTTCTACGTATTTAGTGGTGGCGCAAACGGATGTCTCAAAAGGACATAAGGGAATTAATTGTTTAATTGTGGAAAAGGGATTACCTGGTTTCACAATTGGGCCGAAAGAAAATAAGTTGGGAATTCGAGGTTCTGATACACATTCATTGATGTTTCAGGATGTGAAAGTTCCGAAAGAGAATAGGATTGGAGAGGATGGATTCGGATTTAAGTTTGCGATGAAAACACTAGCTGGTGGCCGAATTGGGATTGCATCACAGGCATTAGGAATCGCTTCGGGAGCATTTGAATTAGCATTGAAATATTCGAAAGAACGTAAAGCATTTGGAACAGAGATTTGCAATCATCAAGCGATACAATTTAAACTTGCTGATATGGCAACCGAAATCGAAGCTGCACGTTTACTATGTTTGAAGGCTGCTTGGCAGAAAGATCAACATTTGGATTATGCACAAACGAGTTCAATGGCTAAATTATTCGCTTCTGAAGTAGCTATGAAAACGACTGTTGAAGCCGTGCAAATACATGGAGGCTACGGTTTCGTAAAAGATTTTCATGTAGAACGATTGATGCGCGATGCAAAAATCACTCAAATTTACGAAGGTACTTCTGAGGTTCAACGAATAGTTATATCTAGAGGGGTACTTCAATAAAATTATGAAAAAGAACAATCAGTTTTTTCTTCTTGTAAGTCTTATTATTGCTGTGTTATTTGCTGGATGTACCGCTCAGAAAAAATTGGTATACCTTCAAGGTGATGCATCTTTATTAAAAGACACTACCTCATTTCAGATGAAATTATTTCCTGGCGATATTATTTCTGTTGAATTGTATACGATCAATCCAGATGCATTTCCAGGCTTGGGAATGTTAAATAGCCATCCTGTTACTGCTGATAATCGCTCAGCTTATGAGAAGGGCTTTGTGATGGATAGAATAGGAAATGTTTCTTTGCCATATATTGGCACTATTAATTTAGCTGGGTTAACAATAGAAGATGCGCACGATACTGTTGTAAATCGTTTTCGTGCATTTATTGATGAACCAATTATTACACTGAAAAAATTAAGTTTTAAAGTTTCTATCTTAGGTGAAGTAAATCGTCCTGGATTGTATTATGTTCCCAACGAACAATTAACAATTTTAGAAGCGATTGCAATGGCGGGTGATCTAACAAATTATGCCAATAGAACTGATCTTAAAATCCTTCGTAAAACACCATCGGGTACCATAGAAATTCCAGTTGATTTCACTTCGAAAACTGCATTTACAGGAATCAGTAAATATATTTATCCAGATGATATTGTTTATGTTCCTCCAACGAGAAAGAAAGCATTTACATCAATAAGTCCAGCCACACAAGTACTCACTTCGCTAATAACTACCTTAGTTTTAGTTGCCGCACTGTACGTTAGAAATAATAAGTAATGGATAATTCATTAAACAAATCTCAACAGAACGACGAGTTAGATTTAGGAAGGTTTATGAAGGAAGTTTATAGCAAATGGTATTACTTCCTAATAGCTGGAATTATAATAACGTTATTGGCTATAGTTTATATTGAATTTACATTGCCCGTTTATCAAACCATTGGAAGTGTATTGATTGATGATAGCAAATCTTCTCCAAAAAATATTGAAGATTTTATTTCTACTGATATCATGGGTTCTTCCATGAGTTTGGAGACAGAAGTTGGAATTTTAAAATCACGCTCGGTAATAACCAGTACAATCGATCAACTAGAATTGAGAGTTCAATATTGGAATTCAACATCGTATCCGTATAAACCAATTTATCCGAAAGCGAAATTTCCTTTTATTGTAAAGTTCGATTCAATTTCACCCTATTTGCAAGAAGCAGAATTTAATTTAGAAGTTTTAGACAGCAATAATTTTGAATTAACTTTAGAATATACTGGTGATGACTTGCCAGAATTTACGATCGATAAAAAAGCAAAATTTGGTGACCGAATAAAGTCACGCTATTTTAATTTTGTAATTAATAAAAATGATACGCACGCTTTTCCACCTAAAGGTCAAGAATATATTTTCAAAAAACGATCATTGAATAAACTTGCAAGTGACATGCAATTGAATCTTGATGTAGAGCCTTTCGATAAGGATGCCAATATTATTACTCTTACTTACAATGACGTAGTTCCTTTAAGGGCTATTGATGTATTAAATACAATTGCTAAAGTTTATATTGATTTAGATATTCAAGATAAAGCATCAGTAGCTGCACTTACATTGAAATTTGTGGATGAACAACTAACAAGCACAGGTGTTGTTTTAAGTGCTACCGAAAAGGACATGCAGAAATTCAAAGAGCAGAATAAAACAATTGATTTAAGTGAAGAGTCGAAAGTGATGTTGCAAAAGATGAATGATGTTGATATTGAAAGAGAGAAAAACAATATCGAATTAACATCATTAGGAAATTTGTATGATTATGTTGTAAAGAATGATGATCTCACAAATATGGCACCTTCTAGTTTAGGTGTTCCCGATCCCTTGTTAATTGAATTGATAACTAATTTTCAGAACCTTCAAGCGAAGCGCAAGAGTATTTCTTACGGTGTAAAAAAAGATGCTCCAGCCGTAAAAGTTTTAGATGAACAAATTGCAGAAACGCGTGCTTCATTATTAGAAAATATTCGTTCTATTCGTAATAGAATGCAGGTTACCAGTAAAGCATTAGAAGCGCAATTAACACAGTTTGAAAGTTCTATCAAAGGTGTTCCCGATAAGGAGCGGCAATTAATTGGTTTACAAAGAAATTTCGAAGTAAATCAAAATATTTATACTTATTTATTACAGAAAAAAGCGGAAACAAGTATTGCGAAAGCTACTGTTATCTCCGACAATAAAGTTCTTGATGTAGCCGCATTAGCCGATGATCCGATCTCACCTAACAAAAAAATTATCGTTGTAATCATTGCGCTCTTGTCGGGTGTAATTCCAATAGGAATTATTTTAGTTCAAAACATATTGCGAAGCAAAGTAAAGAGCAAGGATGATATCTCTGCAACTACTTCGATTCCTATGATAGGTGTTGTAGGACATTCAAGTGACGATTCAAACTTAGCAGTACATCACCGACCAAAATCAGCAATCGCAGAAGGTTTTAGAACCATTCGAACCAACCTGCAATTTTATGGAATGAATAGTCAGAGTAAAGTAATTATGATTACTTCATCTGTTGGTGGAGAAGGAAAATCATTTGTTACATTAAATTTGGCAACGGTATTAGCGATGCAACAAAACAAAGTAATTGTTGTGGGAATGGATTTAAGAAAGCCAAAATTATTTCAGGATTTTAATATTAAAAATGATATTGGTGCAAGTAATTATCTAGTAGGAAATGCGTCTATTGATCAAATAATTCGTCCTACAACGATTCCCTTTTTGGATATTATTTCTGCAGGCCCCATTCCACCTAATCCTGCTGAATTATTGTCGCGTAAATCGATGCAGGCGTTAGTTGAAGAATTGAAAGGCCGGTATGATTTCATTGTTGTTGATACACCGCCACTTGGAATTGTTTCTGATGCATTTATATTAATGCCAGTAGCAGATATCACCTTATATATCGTTCGTCAAGGATTTTCGAAATTAGAATACCTACGTTCGTTGGATGAGTTATATCGCGAGGGAAAAGTGAAAAATGTGAGTATCGTATTGAACGATTCAGTGTTTAGTAAAAATGCGGGCTATGGTCATAATTATGGATATGTTAATTCTGGATCAGGATATTATGAAGAAGATAATAATCAGAATGGAATTGCGAAAAGATTTCGACGCAAGAAAAAGGATAATTCATTAAACTAATTGGCTTTAGTTAGCGAAAAAATTAAAATGCATCCATTAATTTTTCCATCTTACTTCCGCGTGATCCTTTAATCAAAAGCACTCCTTTGGAAGGTAGATTTTGTTGCAACCACTTTGATGCTTCTATTGAGGATTCGAAATAGTTGTAATTATATTTCATCGCACTTTCTTTAAAAAGTTTTCCAACCAAAATTGCTGTTGTTGGATGAATTGAATTGATCAGCGATGCTATTCTTCCATGTTCTGATAGCGATGTTTCACCAAGTTCTAACATTTCACCAAGTGCTATAAATTTATCTCCAGTAAAGGAGTTTTTCAGATTCATTAATGCTGCTTCCATGCTTGATGGATTAGCATTATATGCGTCTAAGATAATATCTAAATTATTTTTCCTGATTATTTGTGATCGCTGATTTCCAGGAATATAATTTTCAAGCGCTTCTTTAATTAATTCTTTTGGTACACCAAAGTGCACGCCAATGGCGACTGCAGCCATTACATTGTCGAAATTATAACTACCTGTTAATTGCGTTTTGATTATTATGTTAAATGGGTGTGTAACTTTAACGTGCAAATAATTTTCGTTAGTAATAATTTCACCAACGAAATCTGCGTTTAATTTTTCACCATAACTTATCATTCGAGTATAATCACCTAATAATTCAACCAATGCTCCATGACTTGATTGAATAAAAATTAAACCTGCATTTTTTTTAAGATAATTATACAATTCTCCTTTCCCTTTCTTTACACCTTCTATGCCACCGAAGCCTTCTAAATGTGCTTTTCCAATGTTTGTAATCATTCCAAAATCGGGTTGAGCAATGTCACATAATTCAGCAATTTCACCTTGATGATTAGCTCCCATTTCAACAACGGCAAACTCATGTTCTGGTTTAATGGAAAGCAGTGTTAAAGGAACACCGATATGATTGTTGAAATTACCTTGAGTAAAATAAGTATTGATTTTTTTATTAAGTACAGCTGCTGTAAGTTCTTTGCTTGTAGTTTTTCCATTACTTCCTGTAATGGCAAGCACTGGAATTGTTAATTGTTTTCGATGATAACGTGCTAAGTATTGTAATGCTTTTAACACATCGTCTACCATTAAAATACGATGGTCATTAAAGTCTTGATCTTCATCTAGAATTACATAAGCGGCTCCTTGTTCTAATGCTTGTTTTGCAAAACTATTTCCATTAAAATTCTCTCCTTTGAGGGCAAAAAAAAGGCAATCTTTTGATAGCTTTCTGGTATCAGTACAAATATCTGAATGACGAAGGAAGAGTGGGTAGAGTTGTTCGGTAGTAATCATGGTTTACAATTCGTAAAGATAATCGCATTGTCTACAATGCCCAATTTTAAATAAAAGTCGATATTATTTTCACCAATATAGAAATGAATACGATAATTACTTAGGTTGAAGAAATCGAATTCGATATTTGATCAAAATTATGGAATTTATTTATTTGTTTTTACCTCAATGAAATGAAATTATTCACTAAAGTATTATCTTTGACAATTGAATACGTTACAGGTATTAACTATAATCAGCGAAGTCTTCAGTAACTGAGAAATTTATCATTAAAATAAAGAATATGCAACAGATTTTCCATGATAAGTTAATCATGATTCCTATTGATTTTACTCCTATTACTGACAATGCTCTCAGTTATGCTAGTTCATTTGCTAAAATTTTTAATAATAAATTGTTGTTAATGCACGTTGCTGAAAAAAGCAAATTTGCAGAAGCAGACAGTAAATTAGCGGAAAAAGCAATAAATAATCAAAATCTTTTTGGTGTTGAAACTACTTCTACCGTTGTGGAAGGAAATATTTTTGATCATATTGGTCAAACAGCAATTGAAACAGCGGCTGCTTTAGTGGTAATGGGCACTCATGGAATTAAAGGTGCTCAACGGTTAATGGGTAGTCATGCAATAAAAGTTATTACACATTCAACAGTTCCGTTTATTGTTACTCAAAGCCGTCCATTTGAAGAGATTAAAAATATTTTAATACCGGTTGATTTTTCAATGGAAATTAAACAAGTATTGATTTTCGCAATGGAAATTGCTGAGCAGTTTGATGCCACTATACATTTGTTATCACGCCCAGTTAGTGATGAGTGGTTATTGAAAAAAGTAAAATTAAATCTTCAGTATGCCAAAGATTTCTTTGAAGAAAACAACGTTAATGTTACTGTTATTGATTCATTTACTGGAAAGGATTTTCAGAAGGAAACCGTAAATGCTGCTGTAGCAACTGCTAGTAGTCTGATTGTTATTTTAATTGATCCAGATCAAGGACTTGTTGATTACATGATGGGTTCTTACGAGCAAAAAGTGATTGCAAATGAAGTTGGAATTCCTGTGATGTGTATTAATATGAAATCAATTAAATCCGTTTCTTATTCTGCTTTTATGACAGGGTTGTAGTCTTGAGTATGAACTTTTAACATTGGAAATTCATAGATTTTCAAATGTTATTTTATAGCTAAAAAAATTACTCAACAATCAGTGAACGAATTTGATCTAAGTGAATTGCTTTTAATTGTGCACGTTTCGCTTTTGAAGTGTTTGTCCAGTAGTGATGTGATTCAAAAAAAGAACGTTGTACTTTATTCCAGTGATTGCGATCAGTAACAATATTATGCGTTAAGAATTCTAAAAATAAGCTTTCTGATATTGGATCAAAATCATCTCGACCGAGGTAATC
>JANXSD010000033.1 GCA_025352785.1 Bacteroidota bacterium | reverse complement strand
GGTGCGAAGTTGTAAAACAAATCACTAATAGAATGAACTCTTGAATCAATAAAAATTAATACCAAATGCAAATATATTTTAGTCCAAAGATGCGATGTAATTTTTTTATCAAGACGATTTAAAAAATCGTTGCATAGCCTTTGCCTAAGGAACTATTTTTTTAAGAAGTATTGATGAAAAAGGACAAGTAGATTGGACTAAAATATATTGGCAGTTGGTATTACACACAAATCATCTATCAAATTGTTTTTAGTACTAAGTACAGAAAACCTGTGATGGTCAAAGAAAATCGTGATGAACTATATAGATATATTTCTGGAATTATAGGAAATAAAAAATGCATCGTCTATAAAATCAATGGCGTAGATGATCACATTCATATTTTAACGGATTTACATCCAGCTATTACCTTAGCCGATTTGGTTAAGGATATAAAAATTGCTAGCTCAAAATATATAAAGGAAAAAAATCTTTTTCCTGATTTTAAAGGATGGCAAAGTGGATATGGTGCATTCACCTATTCGATAGACAGAATAAATATTTTGATGAATTACGTAACCAATCAGGAGGAGCATCACGATAAAATATCTTTTCACGATGAATCAATTGAGATGCTTCGTGAACACGTAATAGATTACGACGAGAATTATTTTTTTTAATTCAACCCTTCAGGGTTAAATAAGTTTCGTATAAATAATTTAGATGAAATAAACATTCTTCTTCCATTATTGCGAATGAACTATTCAACCCCCTTCAGGGTTGGTTATTCATTTTCTATATAAATAATTTAGATGAAAAAAATCATCTTCCATTATTGTGAATGAACTATTCCACCCCTTCGGGGTTGAATAGTTCTAGAGCCACATGAAATATTGGTTATTCTGGCAGTGATTTTCTTTCTCTACTCCTACACTTTTCACATCTTTAAGCAAAGAAATAATTCCAAACCCAACTGCCTGCAAGAACTAAAAATACTAATTCCATCAACCAAAATTTTTTGCCTGAAAGAAAATAGTAGGAGATGTATGCAGAAAGTGGCAATGCAAGAATATTGAAACGATAAAGCTGTTCATCACGCGATACAAGAACAGAAAAAATTCCAACAACAATAAGCATTAATAACAACTGTTGAATTAATCTAGCTTTAGTAACATTTTTATAATAGTTGGATTGCAAACGGATGAGTGACATCACAAATAAAATTCCAATAATTGCAATACTATAAGTGTATTGATAGGTAAAAATATGTTTTAGCTCTAATTGCTTTGAAATGCCTGTGATGAATACACGCGAATAAAATTCATTCAGTTCGTTTTTGAGAAAATAATAAAGAAACGCCAGAAAGAATGGTAATATAAATCCTAAAATTCCAACAACCCAATCGCGCCACGAGAATGGTCGTAAAATAATTATCCCAAGTGCATAGATAAAAAATAGTACTACTGCAGGCAAATAAAATAATGAGGCTATTGCTAATAAAAAACAACTATTGAAATCCAATGAAAGTGGTGATGAATTTTTGTACAACATAAAAATTTTATCCAAAGCAAAAATTAAAATCGTATTTACTATCAATAAAGGATGAAACCATAAAAATGGAGGAAGTAACGAAGTAATGACTACATAAATGAGTGCAGGAAGCCATGATGCGCGATACAATACTTCATGCTTATTCAACACATAATTAAAATGAATTGCTTGTGTACTTATTAATAGCCATCCCAAAATAGCAAAGGAAAAAGTTGGCAGCCCTTTCATCAAATACAAGAGTAAATCATAAAGTGGCATTCCATTGGGTTCCACCAACCGAAAATGGAGATTCCAAGAAATCATCCACATAATAATTGCAACGATACCTAAGATGGCCAGCGCAAAGGGCTGTGTAGTTTTGAAGAGGCGAATGATCATATATTAGCCAGAATTTTTTGATTTATCTTTCCGGAAAAAGAATTAACTTTGTGCCAAATTAAATCAAATTATGGACGCGGTCTGGTACGGAATTGCACATGTTGCACAATCGATGTTTAAATTTCTTCCGCCTATTGGCGCTCTAACCAACTGGTTCTTTGGACTTTCTATCACTGTTGGAGTAATTTATTGGCTTTGGTACGATGCAAAAGTACGTCGTGGTGGTGATAATTACATGGCAAATAAAGGCAAATAATATATTTCATTACCTGTTTTCATAAAAAACGCGGTTCTTTTCGAAGAACCGCGTTTTTTATTTTTATACCAATTGCAAATATGTTTTAGTCCAAAGATGCAATGTAATTTTTTATCAAGACGATTTTAAAAAATCGTAGCATAGCCTTTGCCTACGAAACTATTTTTTTAAGAAGTATTGATGAAAAAGGACAAGTAGATTAGACTAAAACATAATGGCAGTTGGTATTAATCATGTCTTTATCAATGAATCATCGTAAGCTTCGTTAAACAACTATTCGTCCCTGCAGCATCCGATGAAAAAACAATATAAACGCCCGACTGTACCCTCTGTCCATTTAGATTTGTACCATTCCAAATTGCCTGTGCACCCAATGACTTTGCTTGGTAGACTAGGTTTCCTGAAACATCCGTAATTTTTATGATCCCATTTGGAACCAATCCTTTAATAGCAATCGGACCATTATATTCATGCTTCACAGGATTCGGATAAACAACAAGATCGGTACAACCTGTTCCACCTTCTATAGCTGTTCCTTGATAACTAATCAACCCTTTATCGGTACCAATATAAACCTCTCCCGATTTCCCTTCAATATTTATGGATGAGATCGTATTTGAAAATAAAGGTGAATTATCCGACGTGAAATGACTGATCTCCGTTTGCCCATCAGCAGAGAATAAAAATAATCCTCCACTCTCAGTTCCTATCCATTTCTGATTGGCTGCATCAACAGCTATAGCAGTAACCGTTTCCGTTTCTAATAAATATTGATAGGTATTATCTTGTTTTATCAAAATTTGTTGAGCGGTTGTACTCGGTGGATAGATCAAATAAATACCCTTTTCAGTACCAGCCCAAATAACACCATCAAGATCCATCGTCATTGTTCTCACACGGTTAGATGCAAAATCAACAATTGCCATTTGATCATCGCTAGGATCGTCAATCGTAAATCGATCATCATAAGCTAAGATCCCTTCTTTACCACCAATATTTTCGAAAAGTATCACCCATTTAATTCCATTATTATCGATGATGAGATCTCCTGTTTTTGAATTCGTAATTAAGCCCGGCATATTAAACGCTTTCCAAGTACCATCATTTTTCAAAACGTTTAATACAGTATTTACTCCTGCATTTGCACACCATAAATTCCCTTCGCTATCATACGCAATGCCATGCACTTTTACCTGACCAGGATTTCCAAATTGAACTTTCAAGGTACTATTTGTTTCGCGGTAAACATGAAGTGGAACACCATTTTTAAATTCCAGTAATCCTGCACCTCCTGATGATAGAAAAACATGATTCTTATCCGAATTATCAATCGCCACAGCCATGATATCAAACAATCCATATTGATTAAACATTTGTTGTTGCAAACCAGTATATGCATCATAAGTCACCCAATCTTTTCCATCAAAAGATGAAAAACCATTATACAAATACTGATTATCCCATCCTCTATTTCGCGGTCCATGCGTAGCCCATAGTTGTCCATTTAATGTTCGCATCATACTAAATTGCGTAGAGTTTGGACCATCAGGAATAATAGAATTAAAAGCTGTTTCCGAAATTTTTAGCAACCCCATTTTATTATCAGCAGCCCAAATTAATCCATCATTATCTTTAAGTGAATATTTAAGATTTCCATTCGGAATAAATCCACCATCAATGTAACGTGTGCGAGTTAATGAAGCGTCAAAAACAGCAACAGAATAATCATTGGTGAGTAATAATTCATTGTTAGAAACTACGATACTATTATTGCGAGCCGAACTAATAATGTCTCCAGCTGGAGCACCCCAACTTCCGTTATAAACCATGAGTGTATCAGTAGAATTTCGTCGAGAATAATTTACTACTAATTCACTATTAAAATTTACAAGTAAATTAAAATCTCCTTTATTACCTGTATCATCTAAAATCTTCGACCAGTTATTGTAGTTGGATAAATTTGGATCGTTAATTCCTCCGCGATAAACACCATCTTCTGTTGCAGCGTAGATATAATTATTGTCAACTGCGATTTGAAAAATATTGATACTCGATCCGTTGGGCCCAATGAAATAAGTGTCCTTCACTTCATTTTTATCCAAATCCAAAACTACAATTCCAAAACCACATGCAAGAAATGCATATTTCCCTGACATCAAAATAGTATTGATTGTTTTATTACCGGGAACATTTTTTCTTTTGATATCAGAAAGATTTAATACTTGATCATCATCGTACAACAAATCAATGTTTGCATCGGAATAACCAATAATTAAAAAGTGACGTGCTGGATTATACGTAATCGTACTTATGCCAAAATCATTGAGTCCATTTAATTTTGAAAATCGTTGAATACTATTGTCTTCTCTTGCTAAAGAAAAAAGACCCTCATCGGTAGCACAAAAAATACGTTTTGAACCATCAGCAAGTGTGCGCGCATGTAAATATGGCAAATGTTCGCGCCAGCTACCTAACTTGAAAGGTTGTGCATTAATTGTGTTGGAGATGAGCAAGCCAAGAAAAAATAAGTAGAGTCGTTTAAGCATAAGAAATATCGGTAAGGCAAAAATGTAAACTGTAATAATCTGTATTTATTGCCAACGGATAAAATTAGCGAAAATTATGCGTGCGTTTAATGGAGAATTAAGTTCCTCACTAAATCTGTGAAATCATTGCATCGAAAACGATTGAAATGGCGATGGTTAAGAAAATTTTTAAATCATTGATTTTCGAATACAAATCCCTTTTAATCTGCGCTCTATTTCGTTTTCATAAGTTACCTTCGTAGCCGTTAAAAATACGATTATGTTACGTTCAAATACCTGTGGTGAATTAACTATTTCAAATGTTGGATCAGAAGTTATACTTTGTGGATGGGTTCAGCGATCGCGTGATTTAGGGGGAATGACTTTTATTGATCTCCGCGACCGTTATGGCCTTACTCAATTGGTTTTTAATATGGAAACAAATTCCAATTTGTGTTTGGAAGCCAGGAAGTTAGGGCGAGAATTCGTTTTAAAAGTAGCAGGAAAAGTAGCTGAACGAAGTAACAAAAATCTAAAAATGCCAACGGGTGAAATTGAAATCATCGTTGATAATTTTGAAATTTTGAATGCATCAATAACGCCACCTTTTACTATTGAAGAGCAAACAGATGGTGGGGATGATATACGAATGAAATACCGTTATCTTGATTTACGCCGATCTACTGTTAGAGCGAATCTGGAATTACGTCATCGTATTGCGATAGAGACAAGAAATTACCTCGATCGCGAACGTTTTTTAGAGGTAGAAACTCCCGTTTTGATAAAGTCGACACCAGAAGGAGCTCGTGATTTTGTGGTGCCTTCGCGCATGAATCAAGGTCAGTTTTATGCTTTGCCACAGTCGCCACAAACATTTAAACAGCTGCTCATGGTGGCAGGATTTGATCGCTATTATCAGATTGTAAAATGCTTTCGTGATGAGGATCTTCGTTCAGATCGTCAGCCAGAATTTACACAGATTGATTGTGAGATGAGCTTCGTGGATCGTGAAGATATTTTGCAAACTTTCGAAGGCATGGTACGTCATCTATTCAAATCAGTAAAAGGCATTGAAATTCCTGAATTGCCTCGCATGACATACGCCGATGCCATGAAAAATTACGGATGTGATAAGCCTGATATTCGTTTCGCAATGAAGTTTGTCGAGATGACAGATCTTGTGAAAGGTAAAGGCTTTAAAGTTTTTGATGATGCCGATATCGTTATCGGAATTAATGCAGAAGGATGTTCGGAATATACCCGTAAACAGCTTGATGAACTAACAGAGTTTATAAAGAAACCACAAATTGGCGCCAATGGATTGATCTATTTGAAATACAATTTAGATGGCACCATAAAATCGAGCGTAGATAAATTTTATAGTGCTGAGGAACTCCAAAAATGGGCGGATTTATTTGGCGCTAAAAAAGGAGATTTACTCTTACTATTAGCGGGCGATACGCACAAAACGCGTAACGCTATGAATGAGCTTCGCCTGGAAATGGGTACTCGATTAGGCTTGCGCGATAAAAACAAATTTCAATGTTTATGGGTGGTAGATTTTCCGCTCCTTGAGTTTGGTGAAGAGGCTAATAGATGGTTTGCAATGCATCATCCTTTTACATCACCATTACCCGAAGACTTACATCTTCTTGAAAAAAATCCTGGTGAAATACGCGCTAATGCGTATGATATGGTGATCAATGGTGTTGAAGTTGGCGGAGGATCAATTCGAATTCATAACAAGCAGTTACAACAACAAATGTTTGGGATCCTCGGTTTCACACCTGAAGAAGCTCATTATCAGTTCGGATTTTTACTTAATGCATTCGAATATGGCGCTCCTCCACATGGTGGAATTGCTTTTGGATTAGATCGCTTATGTTCTCTTTTTGGTGGTTCTGATAGCATCCGTGATTTCATCGCTTTCCCTAAAAATAACAGCGGCCGCGACGTAATGATTGATGCTCCATCGCTCATCCACCCCGAACAATTGAAAGAACTAGGTATTGATTTAAAATCCTAACAGTTCTCCGTACGACTCCTTTTCAAATTATTAATTTGAGGGGGGAATTGGCCTATTTGCACATTGGCATATTAGCACATTGACAATTTCATTTACTTTGCGCAATATGTATGATTATTTTCAGGGAAATATCGCTAGTTTAAGTCCGACACAGGTTACTATTGATTGTCAAGGGGTGGGTTATCATTTACAGATTTCACTCTATACTTTTGCAGCTATCAAGGAGAAAAAGCAGGTTCGGTTATACGCACATTTGGCTGTTCGTGAAGATGCTCATCTATTATTTGGCTTTGTTGATGAGGATGAACGCTTTATGTTTAGAGAATTGTTAAATGTTTCTGGCGTTGGAGCTACTACTGCCCGAATAATTTTATCATCTTTAAATCCGACAGAAGTAAGAAATGTTATTGCCGTTGCAGATTTCGCAACCCTACAACGTGTAAAGGGAATAGGAGCTAAAACTGCACAACGAATTGTGGTTGATCTTCAAGACCGCATGAAAAAAGGAGCAACAGCACCCATTACATTAGCCGCTGGAATACACAATACAGCACGTGAAGAAGCGTTAAGTGCACTATTAACTTTAGGATTTGCAAGAGCTAATGCGGATAAAGCCGTTCAACAAGCTTTAAAGAACTCTAATCCAGATTCCAACGTAGAAGACCTACTGAAAGTAGCACTCTCTTACCTATGATCAGGAATAAAAAAGAATAATATTACCTCGAAAGGACGCTTCTAATCTGGTCTTCCTTTCATGGTTTTGTCTTATTTTTATCGTCTTATAAATAATTTCAAACCGAACCATAACCCTTTGAAACATTTCCGATCATATACCCTTCTTGCCTTAGGTATATTCTCGCTTGTCACCTTCGTGTGGGCATCCGGACCAGGTCATGTACCTACTTCTGATTTGTCTTTTCGCCCTTACGAATCGGATGGTGATACTAGCAAGAGAGATACAGGCCAGCTCCATTATCCCTTTCCTGATACGTATACCGATCCTTATAATTCAAGAAATCAAGATCGTCCGCTATACCTCAGTAATCCAAGCAATATCAAAACGACTATCGAATACAATCCCGATGAACGTCAATATGAAATTGAGCAGAAAATAGGAGAAGAGTTTTTTAGGAATCCAAGTTACATGACTTTTGAAGAGTACAAAGAATCACAATTCAAAAAAAGTACGCTTGACTATTGGAAACAAAAATCAAACGAAGAAAATATTACTCAACGTAAAAATGGATTCTCGCCTAAACTTTATGTTGGTGGAGAAGCTTTCAATAGAATTTTCGGTGGTAACACCATTGATATTCGTCCGCAAGGATCTGCATCACTAAGCTTCGGATTAAATTTTAGTAAATACGATAATCCTACGCTTCCCGAAAAACAACGTAAGAATACTACGTTCGATTTCAAAGAAAAAATTCAGATGAATGTGATTGGTAACATCGGCGAAAAGCTGAAACTTACTACCAATTATAATACGGAAGCTAGTTTCGATTTCGAAAACCAAATTAAATTAGAATACACCGGTTACGAAGATGAAATTATTCAAAAAATTGAAGCAGGAAATGTGAGCTTACCATTAAATACAACATTGATTCAAGGTAGTCAGAGTTTATTTGGTTTGAAGACACAATTAAAATTCGGACGATTAACAGTTACGAGTTTACTCTCTCAACAAAAAGGAAAAAATTCTAACATCGAAGTTAAAGGCGGAGCAACAACAACAAATTTTGATATCTCCGCCGATCAGTATGAAGCAAATAAACATTTCTTTATCGCTGATTATTTTAAAAATAATTATGATAACGCTTTAAAAGATATTCCGTTTATTAATTCAGCAGTAAACATCACCAAGATTGAAGTTTGGATAACTAATAAAAATAATAGTACTGATAATACAAGAAGTATTTTAGCATTTTCAGATATTGGTGAACCCAACTTTTTTAATGTTACTGTTCCCTCGTTAATTACGATAAATCCCGATCCACAATTCACAACCTATCCAAATAATTTGGCAAATACGTTGTATAGTAATTTAAATGCAAACACGTTATTACGTGATGTAAATACGGTACAAAATACGATCACTTCTATTTCGGGTATTAGTCCTTCGCGTGATTATGAAGTGGTACAAAATTCGAGAAGATTAAATCCAACGGAATATACGTTCAACTCCCGACTTGGATATGTTTCGCTAAATCAAGCATTGAATAGTAACGAAGTTTTAGCGGTTGCTTATGAATACACCGTAGGAAATAATGTTTTTCGTGTTGGAGATCTTACGACATCAGGAATTGAGCCACCAAAAGTTCTTTACATGAAACTTTTGAAAGGTCGTGTAACAAATCCTAAACTTCCAACTTGGGATTTAATGATGAAAAATATTTATGCATTAGGTGGATTTCAAATCGATAAAAAAGATTTTAAATTAAATATTCTTTATTATAAAGTTGATACAACAGCAAATCGTGTAAACTATTTACCAGTTCCTAGTACAGAAACGCAAGTTTACGGAATTCCATTAATCCGACTTTTTAATCTTGACAAACTGAATTCCAATAATGATCCTCGTCCAGATGGTGAATATGATTTTATTGAAGGGGTGACTATCAATAGTGCGAACGGAAGAATTATTTTTCCTGTGCGAGAACCCTTTAGTAGTTTTCTACGAAGTAGATTGTCGCCCGCTCAAGGAGATATATTTGCTTATGATGTGTTATATGATTCAACAAAGACTGTTGCATTGCAAAGTCCGGAGAAAAATAAATTTAGTTTTAAAGGAAGTTATAGCAGCAAATTTGGTTCTGATATTCCATTAAATGCGATCAATATTCCGGAAGGTTCTGTTAAAGTTACTGCGGGAGGTGTTCCTCTTATTGAAAACGTTCAATATACTGTAGATTATAATTTAGGTCGCGTAAAGATTATTGATCAAGGATTATTAAATTCAGGAACTGCAATTAATATTTCGCTTGAAAGTAATTCACTTTTCAGCATCCAATCCAAAACATTATTTGGTAGTCGATTTGATTACGTCGTAAATAAAGATCTTGTTTTGGGAGGTACCATTATGCGATTGAATGAACGTCCGATCACAACGAAAGTAAATATTGGTGACGAGCCAATTGCAAATACAATTTGGGGTCTTGATGGAACATGGAGAACACAATCACGTTGGCTTACAAAAATGATTGATAAGCTTCCTGGTATCTCTACAAAAGAACCTTCGAGCATTACACTTACAGGTGAATTTGCCAATATTATTCCTGGTAATAGTAAGGCCATTGGAAAAACGGGCACTGCTTACATTGATGATTTTGAAGGGAGTCAATCTTCCATTGATTTAAAGAATACGGGATCATGGATTTTAGCATCTACTCCTTCACACATTTTTCCTGAAGGCGCATCCACAACATTAAATTTAGATTATGGTTTCAATCGTGCTAAGCTCGCTTGGTATGTTGTTGATCCATTATTTTATCGCAACATTTCCGGATTAACGCCAAGTAATATAACTGATGTAGAATTAAGTGATGATCGCGTTCGACAAGTTAGAGAAAACGAACTTTTTCCAAACAAACAAAATGTAAATAACATTCAAAATTTACTTTCTGTTTTTAACTTGTCGTATTATCCATCGGAACGCGGACCGTATAATTACGAAAACAAAGCTCTAGGAAGTGCCACTTCTGCGGGTGTAGCTCCTGATGGTTCGTTAAACAATCCTGCATCACGTTGGGGTGGTATCATGCGTAGAGTTGAAACTACCGACTTCGATGCTGCTAACGTTGAATTTATTCAGTTTTGGTTGATGGATCCGTTTCAAGCTAATCCACAAAATCCTACTGGAGGGAAGTTATATTTCAATTTAGGAAATGTATCGGAAGATGTGTTGAAAGATGGTAAACTAGAATACGAAAATGGGTTGCCAATTACGGGAGATATGTCGCAAGCAAATCAAACTGTTTGGGGATATACGCCGAAAACACAACCCCCAATTATTTATGCGTTCGATAACAATGCAAACTCACGTCAATATCAAGATGTTGGTTTTGATGGATTGAAAAATGATCAGGAACAACCATTTTTTCAAACATCTTACTTGACCGATCTACAAGGAAACGTAAGTGGACAAGCGTATCAAACGGCATTAACCGATGTTTCATCAGATAACTATCATTATTACAGAGGTTCCGATTATGATGCCAATAATGTTGGTATCCTTGGTCGTTATAAAAACTATAGTCAGCCTGATGGTAACTCACCAACAGATGGTCAATCGGTAGAATCCTATTCAACTGCTGCTACAACCACACCAGATTTTGAAGATGTAAATAGAGATTTTAATCAAGAAGGTACAGAGCAGTTTTATGAATACCGTGTCGACATTGATCCGAATCTTATGCGAGTTGGAACCAATTATATTGTCGATAAAATTGTTTCGCCTGTAACCTTAGCGAATGGTGCTAAATCAACAATGACCTGGTATCAATTTAAAATTCCTGTTCGCGAAATTGATGGAACACGTGCACAAAAAGTTGGTGGTATTGACGGATTCAACACCATTAGTTTTATCAGAATGTTCATGACAGGATTCGACAATCCGATGGTATTGCGTTTTGGAAAACTTGAATTTTTACGTGGTGAGTGGAGAAAATATTCTTATAATTTATTTAATCCTGTTGAGTGTTTTGGTTGTGGAAGTGCGAATACATCATTTGATATCACTACTGTTAGTTTAGAAGAAAACGGAAGTAGGACTCCTATTAATTATGTGATTCCTCCAGGTATTAGTCGTGAGATTAATGCTAACTCTCAATCATTACAACAATTAAATGAGCAATCATTAGCATTAAAAGTTTGTGGATTAGAAGATGGTGATGCTCGTGGCGCTTACAAAACTTTAAATTTAGATTTGCGTTCGTACAAAAAAATAAAAATGTACATCCATTCAGAATCATCGGGTACTTCTGATGATTTATTAGATGGCGATGTTACGGCATTCATAAGAATGGGTACAGATTTTACGGAGAATTATTACGAATATGAAATTCCATTAAAAATTACAAAGTGGGGAGCTACTTCTGCTGATGACATCTGGCCATCAATCAATGATCTTGATTTCGACTTAGATAAATTTGTTTCCTTAAAATTATCTAGAAATAATGCCATTAATCATTCGGGAGGATCAGTAAGCATCACCAATATTTATTCGGAAGCGGATGGTGATGGGAAAAATAAAATATATATTAAAGGGAATCCTACTTTAAGCGATGTTCGAACCATTATGATTGGAATTCGTAATCCTCATCTTGATCCATCAAATCCCAATGGCGATGATGGCGAAACAAAGTGCGCAGAAGTTTGGGTGAATGAATTACGCTTAACAAATTTCGATAAGAAAGGGGGATGGGCTGCCACTGCAAGGGCCACAACAAAGCTTGCCGATATCGGTAATGTGTCAATAGCAGGTACACATAAATCAATTGGATTTGGAACGCTCGAACAAAAAGTTAGCGAACGACGAAAGAGTGATGAAACATCATTTAATATAACATCATCGCTCTACTTAGGAAAATTTCTTCCTGCTAAAGCAGCTCTTGATATCCCCATGTATGTGAATTATGGAACCGTGGTTAGTAATCCGCAATATGATCCATTAGATCAAGATGTATTATTTAAAGCGGAATTAAATAATGCAGAAACAAAAGGTGATCGTAAAGAAATTAAAAAGCGTTCGCAAGATTATACGCGAACAAAAAGTATCAACTTCACAAATGTGAAGAAGAATAGAGTTGGTAGTGGCAAACCAAAAATTTATGATATCGAAAACTTCAACTTAACGTATGGTTTCGAAGAGAGTTATCACCGTGATATCAATATTGAATACGATGTTACCAGAACACATCGCGGAGCATTAGGTTACAATTACAATACGACTCCAAAATATTTTACACCACTTGCAAAAGTATCTGCCTTAAAATCTAAATATCTAAAATTAGTTAAAGATTTTAATGTAAATCTCATTCCTACAAGTTTAAATTTTCGCTATGATGTAGTACGCACTTATGGAGAGAAATTGTACCGTAGTCTTCCAGGATCTGAAGGCTCGATACGTGATACCTTCTTCAATAAGCTTTTTGAAATGCATCGCCTGTATGATTTTAAATATGACATCACGCGTTCGTTGAAATTTGATTTCAATGCAAACAATAGTTCTATTGTGGATGAACCTGATGGAAGAATAGATTCTAAGGGTGAACGTGATTCTATAAAGGATAATATTTTCGGAAAGAATTTTGTGTTAGGAAGAAATAAGCAATACCAACATTCTGGAAATTTAAGTTATCAAGTTCCATTAAATAAATTCCCACTTACAGATTGGATTTCATTGAATGCGAAATACGGTTTTAATTATGGATGGAATGCTGGTCAGTATCTTTATGATCCTGTAAGTGGTCGATTTAGTACGGATAAACGTACTGGAAATACTATTCAGAATTCGAATACGAAACAACTGAATGGGAACTTCACGCTCACAACGCTGTATAATAAAATTGCATTCCTCAAAAAAATAAATTCTCCAAAGCCACCTACCCCACCAAAACCAAAGCCTGTAAAAGCCATTATTGATCCCAAGGCACCACAAGATACCACTGGTGGTAAGAAGCCAGTTATTGTACCACCGAAAGCTCCAAGGCAAATTCCAAATGCAGTTCGCTTTGTTGGTAGAATGATTATGGGAATTAAATCAGCAGGCTTTACCTATAGCACTACAGAAGGAACAATTCTTCCCGGTTATCTAAATTATTCTAATTTATTAGGACAAGATTTGGATCATAATTCTCCAGGATTAGGATTTACTTTTGGTAGTCAGCAAGATATTCGTAAACGCGCTACCGATGAAGGATGGATTACAAAAGATTCATCACTTAATAATCCTTTTTCAAGAACGTATTCCGAAAACTTTACAGGCAGAACTACTGTTGAACCTTTTGATGGATTAAAAGTGGAGTTAACTGCGAATAGAACCTATAGCACTAACCAT
>JANXSD010000175.1 GCA_025352785.1 Bacteroidota bacterium | reverse complement strand
ACAGTATTCTGATTTCGTCAACCCTGATTCCTTCCATTGCAAAACATGCCGTAAATAATCAATTGATGGTTTTTTCATGCCAACAAAGAAATACTAATTACTAATGATTTAAAAGATGTACTTCAGCGGATGCTTACATTGTAAAAGCAATACGATCAATTTTAACTAATCGTAATTATTGGTCATCTTTAGCTAAACAAAATTATCTTCCTGCCTCATATCCTCTTAAAATCCGTTATATTTGTTAGGTAATATTAGTTTTTAGACGAACTGACGTTAGCGGAAATTATTAAAAGCATTCGTTACATGAGATTAATCTTACCTATCATAGTAGTTTCTCAATTTTTTTGCACTTCACTTTGGTTTGCAGGAAACTCAATAATATCGGACATGGCAAGAGACCTGAATCTTGACCAGCATTTTTTAGCCCACCTTACAAGTGCCATCCAGTTTGGATTTATCACAGGGACTTTGGTCTTTGCTATATTCACTATTTCTGACCGTTTTTCACCATCATTAGTATTTTTCTTTAGTTCTATTCTGGCAGGACTTTTTAATCTTGGAATAAGCATTAATAACATTGACTCTACCGAAATACTTCAGTTTAGATTTTTAACAGGTTTTTTTCTTGCGGGGATTTATCCTGTTGGTATGAAAATAGCTTCCGATTATTATCAAACAGGTCTGGGAAAATCTTTGGGATTTTTAGTGGGTGCTTTGGTAGTTGGGACTGCATTCCCCCATTTATTAAATTTTTTTATTATTGGCTTTCCTTGGAAATATGTTTTGTATACCACTACAATTCTATCTATTATAGGTGGACTTAGTGTTTTATTATTTGTGCCAAATGGACCTTATCGTAAATCCGGACAAGAAATAAAGCTAACAGCCTTTATGAATGGATTTAAGAAACAAAATTTCCGTTCTGTTTCATTTGGATATTTCGGACACATGTGGGAACTCTATACCTTTTGGGCCTTTGTTCCAATAATGCTGTCATCTTATAATAATCATTACCCTGAAATACATCTTAATGTTTCCCTATTATCATTTTTTATAATTGCTTCCGTTGGATTAGCTTGTGTTTTTAGCGGGATGCTGTCTCAACATTTTGGTGTAAAAAAAATAGCTTCACTATCGTTGTTTATATCTTGTTTATGCTGTATCATTTCTCCGCTCTTTCTCTTTTCTAATTCATCTTTTCTATTCATTACTTTTCTTTTCATTTGGGGCCTTACAGTTATTGCCGACTCTCCTTTATTTTCAACTTTAGTTGCACAAAACGCTCCTGAAGAATCAAGGGGAACTTCTCTTACAATTGTAAATTGCATTGGGTTTTCTATCACCATTATTAGTATTCAACTTATTAATTTGCTTTCTGACAAAATAAACGCCCAATATATTTATATGCTACTTGCAATTGGACCTATACTTGGACTCATTGCATTATTGAGAAACAAAATACCAACCACTATACAGGCGTGACCGTTGCACAACATCATTTTAAAAATAATTTCACTTGTTTTTCACGTTACAAACGGCTTAATTATTTGCCATTAGAGAAATGCTAATTTCTAGTAGGTAAAATTGGTTAAAAAATAGTGCGTTGTTATAGGTGATGTAATGAAGCAATCGAAATTCGGAAAGAGTAATTTATTTTTAGACTGTGGTAATGCTTAAACTTGTGCATTTAATTTTTGCTTGTCCATCATCATTACATGTTTGATTGTTTAAAGACTTATGCATTAACGCATTTTAAATTTAAAAAGTTGAGCATGGTTCTTTGTAAAGGTTCTACGGTGCTACCTCGCTTTTTGAATATTCTTTTTGAATATGTAGTTTGAACTTTTTCATTCATCGCATCATGCAATGTGTAACCTCAAATTAAATTTTTTTATTTCAAATAAAAAATTATTGAACGATAAACCAAGGATTCAATAAATTTTCTTTGTTATAAACTACAGGTGTAACTCTATCATGCCCATTCAATACTTTTAATCCAGCAGCTAAAGCTATTGCATGACCTGCAGCGGTATCCCATTCCATTGTGGGCGCAAAGCGCGGATAAACATCGGCAGAGCCTTCAGCTACTAAACATAACTTAAGGGAGCTTCCTATTGAAACCAGTGTTAATTCTCCATGTTTTATTTTTAACTCTTCAATAAACGAAGTAGTTTCTTCACTACTATGCGATCTACTTGCAACAACAGTAAACGGTCGCGAACTATCTTTTACAGGAAGTTTTGTAGAAAGTTCAATAAAGCGTTCAGCACTATTTTGCGATTGAATAAGGTGATTTAAATATTCGAAATCAGCTACAATTTTAAAGCTGCCAATTCCTTCACAAGCAAAATAAAGAGAATTTATTACAGGTGCGTAGATCACACCTATAACTGGAATGTTATTTTTAATGAGCGCAATATTAACAGTAAATTCTCCATTACGTTTTACAAACTCTTTGGTGCCATCCAATGGATCCACCAGCCAAAATAATTTCCATTTATTACGTTCTTCAAAAGCAATACTTTTTCCTTCTTCGCTTAAAACAGGTAATCCGGATTCATTTAAAAGAGCTACAATTTTTAAATGCGCTCTTTTATCCGCTTCTGTTAACGGACTTTTATCTTCCTTTAATTCAACAGAAAAATCATGATCATACACCTCCATGATTTCCTTTCCCGCCAAAACAGCAGCCTTCATGGCAATTGATAAAAGTGGTGGGTAATTATTCATTAGGTACTACTTAAATTTTATTTGAAAATGGTGATAAATTAGAAGCATACGTTTTTTTTATAAAGTAAAAAATTATTACAGATTAGGCATTCGTTGCACATTCATTTAAACGATCATTCCCGCAGCAACGGTTTCATTCGTTGCTTCATCAATTAAGATGATACTTCCCGTGTGTCGATTTTTTCTATAAGAATCAAAATAAATTGGAACTGTTGTTTTAATGGAGATTCGTGCAATATCATTCATCCCAATTTCTTTATCTATTTCATTTCGATGCAACGTATTGATATCAACTTTGTATCTAATTTCTTTAATTACACAACGTGCATCTTTCACTGTATGACGTAAACCATATTTTCCACCCGCATGCAATTTCTCTGTATTCATCCAACAAATCATAACATCGAATTCTTGACTCATGTTTGGAATATTGTTTTCACGAACAATCATATCACCTCGACTAATATCTACATCTCTATCCAATGTCATTGTAACCGACATAGGCGCATACGCTTCTTCAATCATCTCATCAGATAACTGTATTGTTTTTATTTCCGCACTTATTCCACTAGGTAATATTTTTACTTTATCTCCTGGCTTAAAAATTCCACTGGAAATTTGTCCTGCATAACCACGAAAATCATGATACTCGGTTTGCTGTGGACGAATTACATATTGCACAGGAAAACGACAATCGATATGATTCTCATCACTACTAATGTGAATATTTTCCAACAAATACATTAAGGTTGCTCCTTGATACCAACTCATGTTTTTTGATTTATCTACAACGTTATCCCCTTTCAGAGCAGAGATAGGAACGAAGTGAATATCTTTTATATCAAGTTTTGATGACAAGTGACGAAACTCTTCAACAACTTTATTATATACTGTTTCATCGTAATCAACTAAATCCATTTTATTAATACAAATAATAAGATGTGGTATTTGTAATAATGAAGCAATGAATGAATGACGAATTGTTTGTTCCAAAACTCCTTTACGTGCATCCACAAGAATCAATGCTACATTTGCCGTGCTCGCTCCAGTAACCATGTTGCGGGTATACTGAATATGCCCAGGAGTATCTGCAATGATAAATTTACGTTTAGGAGTTGCAAAATAGCGATAGGCAACATCAATTGTAATTCCTTGTTCGCGTTCCGCTTTTAATCCGTCAACCAATAAACTTAAATCAACATGCTCATATCCTTTTTGTGTACTTGTTCGTGTGATAGCCTCCAATTGATCTTCAAAAATTTGTTTCGAATCGAACAACAATCTTCCAATCAACGTACTTTTTCCATCATCAACACTTCCTGCTGTTGTAAAACGCAGTAGTTCCATATTCAAATATCCTTCACTACTAAAATCACTCATAATTTTACTGTTTGTTTGTTCTAACTAAAAATGAAAACTCCAATCGATACTTTTCTAAAAGTAACCAGCTTTTTTTCTATCTTCCATTGCAGTGTCGGATCGTTTATCATCGGAGCGCGTTCCTCTTTCAGTAACACGACTAGCTGCAATCTCATCAATTATTTCTTCTAAACTTGATGCAGGTGAATTAACTGCTCCTGTGCATGTCATATCGCCGATGGTGCGAAAACGTACTGTACGTTCCACAATAACTTCGTTCTCCCGAATAATTATATGATTTGATTTTGCAAGTAACATTCCATCTCTTTCGATGATTTCACGTTGATGTGAAAAATAAATATTTGGAATCGGAATATTTTCTAAGGTGATATACATCCACACATCCATTTCTGTCCAATTACTTAAAGGAAATACACGAAAATGTTCGCCACTATTTTTTCTTCCATTAAGTAACATCCACAATTCTGGACGTTGGTTTTTAGGGTCCCACTGACCGAATTCATCTCGATGAGAAAAAAATCGTTCTTTCGCTCTAGCCTTTTCTTCATCACGACGAGCGCCACCCATTGCTGCATCTACTTTTAATTCTTCAAGTGCATCAAGTAGCGTAATGGTTTGAAGCATATTTCTACTTGCATTCGGACCTTTTTCTTCTTTAGCTCTTCCTTTATCGATCGAATCTTGTACGTATCTAACAATTAGTTGAGCGCCGATTCTTTCTACCATTTCATCACGGAAAGTGATTGTTTCAGGGAAATTATGTCCTGTATCAATATGTAATAAAGGAAAGGGGATTTTAGCAGGAAAAAATGCTTTTCTAGCGAGATGTGTCATCACAATAGAATCTTTACCTCCTGAAAAAAGCATCGCCGGACGTTCGAACTGAGAGGCGGCTTCCCGAATCACATAAATCGCTTCAGCTTCTAATTCACGAAGGTGGTTTAAATGATATAATATCATCCTTAATTAGGGTTTAATAGTGTTTAAAGTAAATGCAAGGATTTGGTTCACACAGGCTTTTAAGTTATCCTGAGCTGAGTGAACGATGATTTCAGGCTTTAAAGGTTCCTCAAAAGGAGAGGATATGCCGGTAAAATTAAGGATTTCACCCCGACGAGCTTTTGCATAGAGTCCTTTTACATCGCGAGATTCACAAATATCAAGAGGACACTCCACATATACTTCAATAAATTCCCCAGGTTCAACAAGCGCTCGCACTGCATCACGATCTTCTCTGAAAGGAGAAATAAATGCCGTAATTACGATGATGCCTGCATCCAAAAAAAGCTTCGCTACTTCACCAATACGTCTAATATTTTCTTTGCGACCTTCGTTGGTAAAATCGATATTTTTATTGAGACCATGTCGAATATTATCGCCATCAAGAAGATAGGTTTGGAAACCAGAATTAAATAATTCTTGTTCTACACAATCAGCAATAGAAGATTTACCCGAGCCCGAAAGTCCTGTAAACCAAATAATAAGCGGTCGCTGTTTCAATTTTAAAGAACGGTCTGCTTTTCCTATTTTATAATTCTGAGGAATAACATTTGTGGATATCATGGATTGCAAAGTTAAGCCGACTGGATTAACTTGTAGCGCAAATATGTCGTATCCTTGCAATTTTATGCATAAATACATCCGATCCAGAAAATGCTTCCACCTCTCAGTTCACATCAACAGATATAAATTACTACTGTTAACCAGCGCAAGAGTGATATTTTTGATTTTGAAATGGGTATACTTAGAAACATAAGGCTTTAATTAACTTTGAAGCATTCTATCTCTATACCTAACTTGAACGTAGTCAAAAAACATTTCTCTATATATTTTACGACAGTTCTGATTGTTGGATGTTGCTGTACGTTTTCAGCAGTAGCCCAAGAGATGTATTTCATTAAAGAATCCAAAGTGCTTTTTGAATCTGATGCACCACTTGAAATTATAAAAGCCACTTCAACAGATATGCGTGGTGTTATAGATCCCACACTTCATACCTTTGGATTTAGCATAGCTTCCTTAAGCTTTAAAGGTTTTAATAGTGAGTTACAGCGTAGACATTTTAATGAGAATTATTTGGAAAGCGAAAAGTATCCAGAGATCACTTTTACGGGAAAGATAATTGATGAAATTGATTTTGATAAATCAGGAAATTATAATGTAAGAGCGAAGGGAATGCTAACAATAAGGGGCATTCCACGTGAACGAATTATTAGATGTAATGTGGAAGTTAAAGCGAATTCATTTGAGCTAAAATCTGATTTTGATATTTTATTAGATGATCATGATATTCGTATTCCACGAATTGTTTATCAAAAAATAGCACCAACAATTCAAGTCGTATTAACGGCAACATTGAAATTGCAAAAAAATCATTAATGTGAAAAACGTAGGATTAATATTTTTATTTTTTATTTCTTTTGCGATAAATTCTGTTGCATCAATTCCTTTTTTTAAAGTATTTCAAGTTGACAGAGAAAACAACAATGTACATATAAATATTCTTTTTCAAGATCAAGGGGGTTATATTTGGACAGGAACTGATCATGGATTATATAGGTATGATGGATTTTTATTTACGCATATCGATGATGCAGTAAATGATTCGATAGATAATATTACAGCTATTACCGAAGATGCAAACAATTCAATTCTTATAGGGATGCGCAATGGGGGGATAATGCGTTTCGTAAAAAATAAATTTACTTCCATTACAACACCTTTTACGAGTCCAGTACGTAAAATGATTCAAGGAAAGGACGGGGTGCTTTGGGTGGCAACTTATGGAGAGGGATTGTTTTATTTTAATGAATTTGGATGGCATCGAGTAGCAGGGCTTCCAGATCCATTTATCTACACAATTGTGGCACATCCAACCGGAGTATTACTTGCTGGAACAGATCTTGGTTTTGTAGTAATAGATCAACGCACACAACAATTGCATTATAAGGTTTATGATACACGAAGTGGACTTCCAGATAATTTAGTTCGTGAAATTTATTGCGAAAAAAATGGCGATATATGGTTAGGAATGCAAGAGAAGGGGATCTGTAAATTTAATCTTGAAACACAACAATTTTCATTACCAGATAATTTAATGAATTGGAATTACGGATCCATAACGTGTATGGCGCGATTAGATAATGAATTTTGGATTGGCACGAGCGGAAATGGGATTGTTGATTTTGAATTTCAAGGAGATAAAAGAGTGCGCACTTTTTCTAAAAAAGAAGGTTTCAACTATTCGAACATTAACGATATAATTAGAGGGAAAGAAGGAAATATTTGGGTTGCTTCTGAAAATAATTTGTTAATGTCAACAGGAGAAAAATTTGAAATTATTCCAAGTGATAAAAATATTTTGTTCGATAGTATTCAAGCCATTGCTACGGATCGTAATGGTTATATTTGGATTAGTAATAACCAAGGACTTTTTAAATATGACTACACCGTAAACGGTCAAATAAAAAAATATTTGACAGAAGCAAAATATAAAAATTTGCATATTGTTTCCATTTATGAAGATGAAAGCGGTTATATTTGGTTAGGAACATTTGACAATGGACTATTCAGATTAGAGCCTTATTCTGGAAATGTAAAAAGATATTCAATTGATGAAGGATTACGAAATGCAAATGTAATTGCTATTAATGGAAGTGATGATAAAATTTGGCTTGCAACATTAGGTGGAGTTACATTATGTGTAAAACCAAAGGATTTACTAGAAGAAGCCAAGGGGAATTATAAATTTATTAATTACGCTGATGAACAAGGTCCAGGAAGCATTTTTGTTTATTGTGTTTATATTGATAAAAAAGGTCGTGTTTGGTTTGGTACTGATGGCAAAGGAATTACAGTGTATGAAAATGGTAAATTTATTAGCTATCATGATTTTGATAAAGGCCGAGGAAAAGTAGTTTATTCCATCACAGAAGATCATGAAGGAAACATTTGGTTTAGCACCTTGAATCATGGTGTTTATCGTTTTGATGGAAAGAACTTTCGCAATTTTGGTTTGTCAACAGGATTAAAAGAATTAAATATTTCAGGATTAACAACTGATCGAACAGGAAATATTATTATCATTCATCAGCGTGGTATTGATATACTGCACCCACAAACATTTGAATGGGAATATGTAGGTAAAGAAGTAGGCATTGAAGCACTGGATTGTGACCTAAATGCGGTTTCACGAGATTTTAAAAATAATATTTGGATTGGATCACAACATGGATTAATTCGTTTTGTAAATAATTCGATTTCCACCGATCATCAACCTGAAACCCATATCCAAAAAACGTATACGTTTATGAAACCTGGTGCTGGATTAAATGATTCCATTTTTAAGTATAATCAAAATCAAATTTCATTTGAATACATCGGATTGTGGTATAGCAATCCAGAAGCAGTGAGCTATCGATATCGATTAATAGGCTTAAGCAATAAATGGATCAATACACGTGATCGAATTGTAACGTATCCCAATCTTCCTCCTGGAAATTATCGGTTTGAAGTGATGTCATCGTTTAACAATCAATTTTTACATCCTAAAATAGATCATTTTAGTTTTAGAATTCGAAAGCCAATTTATAAGGAAACATGGTTTATCTTGGCATTAACTTTATTTGTAAGTTTAGGGTTGTTTTGGTTTCTCCGAGATCGTGAATTACGATTTAGAAGAATAGAAAGTTTGAAAAAGGAAAAAATCGAATATCAATTTGCAACACTAAAAAGTCAAGTAAATCCACATTTTCTCTTTAACAGTTTTAATACTTTGATTTCAATTATAGAAGAAGATTCTACCAAGGCGGTTAAGTATGTAGAAAACCTTTCCGATTATTTTAGAAATATGGTTCAGCATCGCGACAAGGATACAATATTATTATCGGAAGAATTAGAAATGGTAAAGACCTATTTTTTCCTTCAGCAAAAAAGATTTGGCAATAATTTATCTCTTGAATTCAATATTCCAGCATCATGGAAAAGCAAATATCAATTGCCTCCCTTATCTTTACAATTGTTAATTGAGAATGCAGTAAAACACAATGCCGTTTCGCATGAAACAAAATTAAATATTACTGTGTCGGCAACGGATAGAGAAAGTCTAATGATCGTTAATAACCTAAATCCTAAATTGTATCCTGATAAATCTACAGGAATTGGATTGGAGAATATTGTTAGTCGTTTTCGAATATTATCAGCTAACGAAGTAAAAATAATTCGTACTGATACCGAATTTAAAGTTGAAATACCTTTAATACAATCATCCTAATATGCAAATACTAATTATTGAAGACGAGCAACCTGCTGCTGATCGATTGAAGAAAATGTTAGCTGATGTGATCCCCGACTTAGAAATACTTGGTGTATTAGTAAGCATTCAATCGGCTGTAAAATGGTTGAAAGAAAATCCAATGCCGAGTATAATCATGATGGATATAAATTTAGCTGATGGACCAAGTTTTGAAATATTTAATCAAGTAGATGTTACGTCGCCAGTAATTTTTATTACTGCTTATGATCAGTATGCATTAGATGCATTTAAAGTAAATAGCATTGATTATATTCTTAAGCCGATAAAAAAAGAAGACTTAGAAAGAGCCATTAATAAGTTTCGTTCCTTGGGTACTTATAACGCAGTACAGTTACAAGCCCTCATCAAACAAATAAGTGCAAGTAATCGCGAATATCAAAAGCGTATAGTAATACGCTATGGTGATACTATTAAGATGGTTGAAATTGACAATGTGGCTTATTTCTATACGGAAGATAAAATCAATTTTTTAACGACTAAAGATAACCTTCGTTATCCTGTAGATCAAAATATTGATGAATTGGAAAGTATTTTAGATCCTAGAATATATTTCAGAATCAATCGTCAATTTATCATCAATATTAATGCAATTGAAAAAATGTTAGCTTGGTCGAAATCACGTGTAAAAGTCATATTAAAGCCCGAAACAACTCTGGAAACGATAGTAAGTACTGAAAGGTCACCGTTTTTTAAAGACTGGCTGATGGGTCGAGGATAAGGCAAAACCTTGAGAATTTATGTGAAATTGGACACCAATTCCCATTCAGCAAGTGAATTAGCTCGTTCAGCTTTTTTTTATATTATCTAACAAAAATATCACTAGTTTTGGTTTAAGATAATAGTTAATCATATTAATTAAAATAAAGTTTAATTAATACTTTTTCATGATTTAATAAAAATAACACATAGAAGATATTCATTATCTGTTAACCGTTGGCCTTGGTTCTGTAAAAAGTTGGAAAAGTGGACAAGGAAGACATTAATATGGAATTGGGTCCGCGGTTAGCAGATTGAATATTTTAAAAAATAATATATGAAGAGAATAATACTCATTTTAGTTTCTATTGTTGCTGTTGTTGTTGGAACGGCTTTCGATATACTTAGTAATAATGGAAAAGCTGGATATGCCGGGTCTCCTAGTGAATCTACCTGTAGAAATTGTCACAATTCTTTTACAAATTCGGGCGCAGGAACGATTTCGTTCAATTCGAATTTGCCTGGGAGTTCTTCTAAGCAATACATTCCTGGCGCAACATATCAAATGAGTGTTGTTGTTAAATTTGCAGGAAGGGGATTGTTTGGAGTAGGTCTTGAAGCACTAACTTCTACCGGAGCAAATGCAGGAACTATTGTTGTTACTAATTCATTAATGACAACAACGAAAAATGCTACTATTGGACCCAACTCTAGAAAAAGTTTGACACATACATTAAATGGTGGCGCGCATGCTGATTCTTCAGTCTTTGCTTTTAACTGGACTGCCCCTTCCACTAATATTGGTAATGTAACATTCTACTATGCGGGTGTAATGGCCAACAATGATGGTAATTCAAGTGGAGATTATGTTGCAAATGGAAATACCATTGTTACACCGGGCTCTGCAACTGGAATTAACGAAATTGCGAATTCAAAGAATGCATTAAAAGTATTTACGTTAGTATCAGAAAGAAAACTTCAAGTGAGCTTTAATACCTCAGAAAATTCAAACGCGGATATTGCGTTGTATGATATGAATGGAAAAGAAGTTGCTTCTATTAATGCAGGAAAAATTCATAGTGGTGATGTTACCTTAGAAATGAATTTACCAGCGCAAATTATGCATGGAGTTTATATCGTAATTGTGCGTGCAGGATCATTAAACTTGTCGGCGAAAACACCTATCATGTTGTAAAACATAATTAAGGAAAATTGAATTGTTAAATAATAGTTAACGCCAATATGTTAAACAATTTCAACAAAATTAAAGCGTTATAGTAATGGTTAGGTTCTTTATTGAAAACGGCTACTGTCAGATAGATGGTAGTCGTTTTTTCTTTTAGCATCATTGCAAAAAATTATAAATTGCAAACTTTACTTCTCAAAAAAATGCATTTCACTAATGTACTCTGCTACGGATTCGGGCATCATATAGCGAACATCTTTTCCATCACGAATTGCGTGGCGTATAAATGTGGAGGATAATTCCATCATCGGTGCATCTACCCATTTCACTTGCTTATGATCTTTAAATTGTCCGCCATCTTGTAGCGGACGAGGATAAACATAAAGTTGATGTTCCTCTAAGATCAATTCATAATTTTTCCACTTATGAAAAGTTCCAAGGTTATCACTTCCCATAATTAAAGCGAATTCATTCTGTGGATATTTCTCTTTCAAATAAACCAACGTATGAATAGTAAAACTCGGACGAGGTAATTCGAATTCAATTTTTGAAGGCTTCAACTTTTTGTTGCTACCAATTCCTAACTCCACTAAATGATAACGATGATAATCTTGCAACAAACTTCCTACAGGCTTTAATGGATTATGCGGCGATACCACCAACCATACTTGATCCAGGTCAGTAAACTCCGAAACATATCCTGCAATCACAAGATGTCCGTTGTGAATGGGATTAAAAGAGCCGAAGAAGAGACCGATTTTCATGGTGATGTAAATTTCAAAGTTTATGGCTTAATATGTATTCACTAATCCCAATTTAACACTTACATAAATTACTAGTTTGACTGATATTATTTTATTCGAGCATTGATTTTCTTTCGATTCTCTCTTTTGCTTCCGCTAAAATAGCATGTATTTTTTGCTCAAGAAGTTTTTTAGATGGCAATTCAGTCCAATATTCGGCTACCATAATGCCATCTTTATGCATTTCCAAAAGTTCGATTTGCTCTCGACTACTTTCAGCACAAAGTATTAACCCTATTGGGGAATATTTACCTTCTTGTTTTTCATATTTATCAAGCCACTTTAAATATAATTCCATTTGTCCCTTATGTTTAGCTTCAAATTTTCCTAGTTTTGAGCGTAATACATTTTAGCTTCGATACTTTTCAAAGGTATTATAGCTAAAAAATGTGACCAGCTTAATTGTCGTGAAAGTGTAACGACAATTTCTTCATCCGAAAATTGATCTGCAAACTGTAGCATTCTACGCAAATTCTTTTCTTCAAATTTTTTTCCGTGTTTTAAAGTTAATTGCCTTGAAAGGATTACTACAATCTGTTTACCATATTCTGCACGTTTTTCATGTAAAATACTAGTATTTATACGATTTCCAATTTTCCAAAAAAGCAATGTCAATGTGCTGTTTGCCTGCGATATCAAGTGTTGTTGACTATGCTCAATTAATGAAAGCAATTCGTTGAGCAAACTATCATCAGAATTCACAAGCCTTTTCATTTTGTCATTAATTTAAGAAATTACATTTTAAATATCTTAATAATATTTGCATTAAATTGAATAATAAGTAACCACACTAAGAGAATTTTATATTATTCATTTTCTTCTACATCAGGAATCACATCATCAAGAAATTCTTGCACCAACTTTTCGGCTGCTGCATATGATTCATGCAAAACAGTATTTACAACAACATGATTAAAACGATAGGCATAGGTCATTTCTTTTTCTGCCTTATCTAATCGCTTGCGTAATGATTCTTCCGATTCGGTTGCACGTGCAACAAGTCGTTTATGCAATTCATCAACGGATGGTGGCATTACAAAAACATCTAACATTTGTCGGCCGAATTCTTTGCGAATCGCTAATCCACCTTCAACATCAACATCAAATAATGCAATATATCCTTGCTCTAAAATGCGTTGTACTTCCGACTTTAATGTCCCGTAAAAACGATCATGATACACCTCTTCCCACTCAAGAAATTCGTTGTTGGCAATGCGCGTTCTAAATTCATCAGGGGTAAGAAAATGATAATCTTTACCGTCAGTTTCATTTGTTCTTTTACTGCGTGTTGTTGCAGAAATGCTAAAGCGCATATTTGGAAATACCTTTAGCAGATGATGCACGATTGTGGTTTTTCCGCTTCCTGATGGTCCGCAGAAGAGCACTAATTTATAAAGAAAACTAGAATGGATTTTCACAATACGTTTGCTAGTTGTTCTTTTAATTTTTCTAGTTCATCTTTCATCTCCACTACTGTTCGTTGCATCACAGCATCATTTGCTTTCGCACCAATCGTATTTACCTCACGACCGATCTCCTGAGTGATAAATCCGAGCTTCTTACCATTTGCTTCTGGCATTGCAATTGTTTGCATGAAATAATCGCAATGACTTTTTAAACGCACCTTTTCCTCAGTAATGTCTAATTTTTCAATATAATAAATCAGTTCTTGTTCGAAACGATTTTGATCAATTAGATTCGATTCTTTTATTTCCAATAATCCTTTCTGTAATTTGGCACGCACTGCATCAATACGGGCTTGCTCAAATTTTTCGAGGAGCGGAATAGCATTTGAGATTGCTTCTACTCTTCCACAAATTTCATTTTCTAAAACTTTTCCTTCCGCTTCACGAAACGAATTAAAATGCGTCATTGCTTGATTTACCAACGCTTTTAATTGCACCCATTGTTGTTCATCTACCTCCGCTTTATCCGCATTTAAAACAGCGGGCATTTTTAAAATAGTATCAAATAAATTTACTTCACTCAATTGAAATTCTTTACAAAGTGCTTTCAACTCATCAACATAAGCAGCAAAAGTTTCTTTGTTTACCGTACTTCGTTTAGCAAGATCATTATTCTCAAAAGAAATATTGACATCCGCTTTACCTCGATCTAATTGTTTTCCAAGATCAGAACGTAGCTCTAATTCCTTATCGCGATAAACGCCTGGAAGACGAAGATTCATCTCTAAAAATTTACTGTTGAGTGATCTTATTTCTACTGTCACCACTAGGCCGCCTACTTGTCCTTTAGCGATCCCATAACCTGTCATTGATTTTACCATTTGAAAATTTATATGTCATCATTTAATTTTTCAAGATGCAATTTATGCAACTCAATAATTCAATTACCGACGTGTTGTTTTTTATTTTCTGAACTTATTATTAGTAATGCTGGAGAATAAATTATCAGGAAGAAGAATAATCCATACTGTCG
>JANXSD010000142.1 GCA_025352785.1 Bacteroidota bacterium | reverse complement strand
AAAACGATCAATAGCATATTCTTCTTCTAAAAGTATATCACTCGTTAAATGTGCTGCCATTTTTGAGGCAAACCAAGGACCCATCATTACTCCTTTTGTTCCTAATCCATTAAATATTGCTAGCTGTGGATATTTTGGATGTCTTCCTAAAAACGGTCGTCGGTCTTTTGTACTCGGTCGCACACCTGCTTTATGCTCTAGAATTTTGTAATCGCAGTTGATAGATTTATTGAGTGCAAGCGTTAACTTTTCTTTTCCTAATTCAGTGGGAATAGTGTCGAGTGCATCCCAACTATAAGTTGCACCACATAGGAAAGTACTATCCCCTTTGGGAATTATTTTTAGTGCATGATTGATAACATAATCATTAGGAATATTTTTACTGCTTAGTGTAAGCAATTCGCCTTTTGCAGGATTGAATGGTAGGTAGCCAAAATATTTATCATCTTTTGCAAGATAACCCGAACAAGTGATGAAAGTTTTAGCTTCAATATTTTTCCATCTTACTTTACCGTCCATTAATTCAATCTCCTCACTAACGATTGAATCGTTTATAAATTGATCATTTTTTTTTAGAGAATTTTTATAGGCATCTAAAAATTGAATGGTATTTAACCATCCACCTTTAATTAAAAACTGACCTCCAAAAGGTGCGTTTATAATTGGATTTGTTTGTGATGATGAAATAGTTTTTCCAAGATATTCTTTACAAAATGGATCATCATTTATTGTCAACCAATCATTTTGATTGTGTAACGAATTAAAAACTTCTAGCACTGGATAATCATAAAAAAATTGTTGATTTAACTTTTGCTCCAAGCTTTGATAAGTTTGATGTGCAAAAGGGATAAATGTTTCTGCACGCCAACTTTTCAATAATCTTCTTCCAGCAATGGGGTGTATTAATCCTGCTGCAACTCGTGAAGAAGTACCATCAAATTCTGGGTCAACAACCATGCAAGTATAACCAAGTTGTAGTAAAAACCAACTAAGGAGTGATCCTGCCAGACCTTGTCCGGCAATTAAGAAATCAGTTTGACGAATTAAAGACAAGAGCTAAATCAAGGACGTTCCCCTTTGTAAGAAACCAATGCAATTTTATCTCCTTTAGGACTCATTGCCATTCGGTAAAAAGTACCAACAGTTTTTTCAAGGTCTGCAACTAAAACCCATTTTGGTTCATCGAGTGTAGTATCGATATAGTATAATTTAGTTTTATCTCCAGCGAATACTTTTCCATCTGGAGCCCAACAATAATCTTCTACACCTGGCATCATTTCAACGAGCGGCATACGTTCTTCAGTGGCCATTTTATAATCCATCAAAAGGTATTTTCCATCTGAACTTTTTTGTATGTAACTAAGATTGTCAGTTCCCGGTATTCTTGCTAAACATCTTCCAAATCCTCCAGTCATTAGAATGATAGATTGTTGTGGCTTCATATCAAATTGATGTAAAACACCATTACTTCCATTGAGCATATAAGCGCCAACTGTAGTGTCGTTCATCCAAGTATAATATGCTAATGAATCTTCATTTGGCATCAATGGTTCAGGCTCTGAGCCATCAAATTGAATAGAATAAAATCGTTGAGCTTTATCATCATCAATGCGAACAACAGAAAGCTTAAATTTTTCATAAGGAATAGGCTGTGGCTGAAATTCACTTTCTGGAGTATTGGTGATTTGTCGCGTTAATTTTTTTCTTAAGTTGTATTCAAAAATATCAGTTTGAACGGTGTCGGGCATACTCGCATACCATAGCAATCCACCATCTTTTGAAAAGCAAGGTTGGTTGTCATAGTAATCGTTATCTGTTAAACGTTCTGGTGTACCAGCAACAACTTTATCGTTTTGTTTGGAAATATCTATCAACCAAATTTCTGTAGTTTTTGATTGTGCATTGCTCTTAATGGAATAAAGAGAAAACAAGGCAACAAGGATGATTTTTAGTTTCATAATTTTATGTCTGCTGAAATTGATTGACAAATATAGTATGGAGTATATTTATTAGGCCGTTTTTTTTGTGAACGATCAATTTATCGTGGAGAAAATCATTTTCTCTTTTGAACGATGGTATTGGAATTCATGCCAGGATGTAACCCAATAATGATGCTTTTATTGTTCGGGAGATTGCCATTAATGATGAGTGTATCTTCATTTAATTGGATAAGATCCACGTTCGTTAATTTATCTGTAAAGTTAAGATCACGCGCGATGGTTCGATTATAAATTCCGAATTTCTGAATTACCTTGTAGGTATAAGTTTTTGATGCCAATTGAAGCATGGATTGTTGCTCCACAAGATAATAATTTTCCTTCAATTGAAATTCTTGTGCCGATTCACAATTTTTTAAATTCCCGCTGATAAAATATATCAAATGAGAAGGAGAATAAAAAAATAATCCTAACAAAAATAAATAGGAAGCAAAATAATATTTTAGCAACCATTGCGTAGCCTTTTTGCGAAGAACATATCCTGATAACATCAAACCTGTACAGCAACTTAATAAGGTGGTGTAGTGATGCAAATTTGAATCAGAATAAAATACCATTGTAAATAATGCAATTGATAATAATATAAAATGAAATATAGCTCCAAACTTTAAAAATTGGTCGTTTATTTTTGGTGCTGACATAGCAAACACAAGTGCCAATACTAAGGAGAGAATAAACGCAGTAATCGAAGCAATTAATAAATCAGGACTCATGCTTTTGTTCCCGCAAATTTTGATTTTAAAACTCCTTCCAATCCTTGTAATTCATCTCTACATCGTGCAGCTTCCATAAAATCTAATTCTTTGGCTGCCTTTTCCATGTTTTTTCTTGTTGCTAAAATCGCTTTTTCTAATTGATCTCGTGACATGTATTGCACAATAGGATCTGCTGCAATATTAATTTCCTCTTTTTCATAATACGCTTTCGAATCACCCTGTCGGCTTGTACCTCCTGAACCCTGATTAAAAATCCCTTCATTCGATTTAACGATTGCTTGCGGAATTATTCCATTGGCTTCATTATAGGCCATTTGTTTTATCCGACGGCGATTTGTTTCATCGATGGTAAGTTGCATACTATTGGTGATCTTTTCAGCATACATAATTACTTTTCCATTTAGATTTCGAGCGGCTCTTCCAGCAGTCTGAGTTAAAGATCGATGCGAGCGCAAGAACCCTTCTTTATCTGCATCCAAAATCGCAACCAAGGAAACCTCGGGAAGATCTAATCCTTCTCGTAAAAGATTGATACCAATCAGTACATCAAAAACACCTAGTCTTAAATCACGTAAAATTTCTACTCGATCCAAGGTCTCTACTTCCGAATGAATGTAGCGGCATCGAATGTCAAGTTTCGTCATGTATTTAGCTAATTCTTCCGCCATTCTTTTGGTTAAAGTAGTAACAAGAATTCTTTCTTTACGCTTAATAATTTTTTCAATTTCTTCTAGCAAATCATCAACCTGATTACTTACAGGTCGAACTTCAATTGGTGGATCAAGCAATCCAGTTGGACGAATCACCTGTTCAACAATAATACCTTCACTTTTTTGCAATTCGTAATCTGCTGGAGTTGCACTTACGAATACCACTTGTTCTAATTTAGTTTCAAATTCTTCAAATGTAAGAGGGCGATTATCGATAGCTGCTGGTAGACGAAAACCATATTCCACTAAATTTTGTTTTCGTGAACGATCACCTCCATACATAGCGCGTATTTGCGGAATAGTAACATGACTTTCATCAATTACCATCAAGAAATCATCCGCAAAATAATCTAACAAACAAAATGGTCGTTGGCCTTGAGCCCTACCATCAAAATAACGCGAATAATTTTCGATTCCTGAGCAATAGCCAAGTTCGCGAATCATCTCCAAATCAAAAGTAACTCGATCCTCTAAGCGTTTTGCTTCCAGGTGTCGTCCCATTTCCCTAAAATATTCTGTCTGTTTCACCATATCTTCTTGTATCTGGAAGATGGCTCCTTGTTGTCGAGATTGACTGGTAACAAATAAATTTGCTGGGAAAATAGCTAGGTGATCATGCTGTTCATACTTTTTACCAGTTGAAGGTTCGATGGTTGCTAATTCTTCAATTTCATCACCAAAAAAGCTAATGCGAACACCTAAATCACTATAGGCAGGAAACACATCAACAGTATCACCTTGTACGCGGAAAGTACCTCTCTTAAATTCAGTAACTGCACGGGAGTATAAACTTGAAACTAACTGGTGTAACAAGGAGTTTCTACTAATCTTCTGACCTTTTTGAACACGAATAATATTCTCGGCAAAATCAGCGGGATTTCCCATACCATAGATGCATGAAACAGACGAAACAACTACAATATCTCGCCTTCCAGATAAAAGTGATGTAGTAGTACTTAATCTTAATTTTTCAATTTCTTCATTGATAGAGAGGTCTTTTTCAATGTAAGTATTAGAGCTTGGTAGATAAGCTTCAGGTTGGTAATAATCGTAGTACGATACAAAATATTCGACAGCATTTTCAGGAAAAAAATTTCGAAACTCTCCATAAAGTTGAGCTGCAAGCGTTTTATTATGGCTTAATATAAGTGTTGGCTTTTGAACATTTTTAATCACGTTCGCCATGGTGAAGGTCTTGCCTGATCCAGTTACTCCAAGTAATGTTTGGGCGGGATCACCTCTCTCAATACCTGCGGTGAGTTGCTTTATTGCTTCTGGCTGATCGCCCGTTGGTTGGAAATCAGAAACGAGTTTAAAATTCATTCTTGCAAAGATAAGCCTCTAATGCCAATATATATTAATCCAATAGACCTGTACTTTTCCACTATTACTTCTTTTAAAAATAGTTGTATTGGCATGGTTATACATTGATATTTTACAATTCGTTTTAATAAAACTCTACTTCGCATTTATGATCAAATCATAAATCCATTTGATGAAAATCAACATAATTTATGAAAGGTTCATTATTGATTCACGTTAATATGGTGGAATTTGAAAATGGATTTTGTACTTTCGCGCCTCAAACATTTTAATCATCCATGAAAATAAAGCAATTAATGCTCCCGGCACTTGCTGTAGCCATGATGGCTGCCTCTTGTAATGCACAGGACAAAAAGAAAGACACTATGAAAACCGAACAGGATTCAATCAGTTACAGTTTTGGTGTATCTATTGGAAACAATTTGAAAACTAATTCATTAGATTCATTAGACGTTGATATGCTTGCAAAAGGCATGAAGGACGTATTCTCGGGTAAAACAGCCATTACGCAAGAAGCTGCTGATCTTAAGATCAATGGATATATGGCTGCTAAAGAGAAAGTAAAAGGCGAAGGAAATGTTAAAAAAGGGCAAGAATTTTTGGAAGCAAACAAAAGTAAACCAGGTGTAGTTGTTACTCCTTCAGGATTACAATATGTAATTATGAAAGCTGGCACAGGCCCTAAGCCAGGATTAAATGATAAAGTTACTTGTCATTACCATGGAACGTTGATTGACGGAACTGTATTTGATAGTTCAGTTGATCGTGGTCAACCAGCAGCTTTCCCAGTATCTGGTGTAATACCGGGTTGGACAGAAGCATTGCAAATGATGCCAGTTGGTTCTAAATGGAAATTATTTTTACCCTCTAACTTAGCTTACGGTGAGCGTGGTGCAGGTGGAAAAATAGGTCCTAATAGCGTGTTGGTTTTTGAGGTAGAATTACTTTCAATCGATGCGAAAGACGCTCCAAAGGACGCTCCGAAGGACGCTCCGAAAGATAAAAAATAATATTTTAGGATATTTAAAAAGCGGTCACCCTATTATAGGATGACCGCTTTTTTTTGGTGTTTATTTTAGTTGATTTGCCAGTTGGGAGGATAAATGGTTTTTGTGAATGGTCGGGTTCGAACAAGATTGCGTAGGATACTATATTTTGAAGGAACTCCATTGGTTGTTCGAAATGCTAAAAAACGTTCAAATAAATTTACTTGTTCTTTCGTTGTTGGCTTAAAATACCCTTGGCAGAATTCGCTTTTTAACATAGTTTGCACCTATTATTTCAATGCGAATCTAGGTAGAGAATAAGCAAGTTCGAAGGCTTATTTGATGAAACCTAACTCTTAATAGGCGAAAAGGATATTTATGATAGGTTAGATTTTTTTTATTCGCGATTCACTCCTGTCCATTGTACAAATAAATTCTCGGGAATCGAGGTAGACGCATTTTTAAAGAAATAAAGACCGCCCCAATTATAATTTATACGGCTATATTCAGTCGTTAAATTTCCTTTCATAACTCTCACTTTCGTAATTACTCTGTTTTTCTCAATAATATCTTCCCGCGTAATTTTTTCACTTTCCAGAAATGCTAATGGATCATTTTGTACATCATTACCACCTTGATTAATCAAGGATTTTACTTGCTTCTCTTCACCTGTATTTACAGATAGCTTTTTCACAAATTGCTCTTTCTCGGCATTAGCACGCGAAGCTTTTCTTTTGTCAGATCTAGCATTAGAAGTTGTTTTTTTTATTTCGTCCTCACCGTTATCACCTACAGATTTATTTTTGTCATCGGATCCAGAATTTGTTGAGGTCAATTTGCTTTTATCATCTCCAATACTAGGGTTTGATGGTGAGAGATTATCACCACCAATTGTTGGACTATAAGACTTCGGGACGTCAGCTTCTTGAGTGACTATTCGATCATTTTTATTGTCGAGCAAGAGTGGATCCGAACTAGCTGTTGAGGCAATTATATTGGTTGCTTTATTTGGATCACTTTGAACATTTACTGGAGTAGAAATATTACTTACAGGAGTCGGATTTTCCTTTGGAGACTCTTTGGCTAAAGGGGATACTTCTTTTTTATCCGTTTCATCATCTGTATTCATCGCAGAAAGAATCGATTTCGAGTAATCAGTATCAAAATTAAATTCATCTAAATTTTGATCATATTTAATATGTGCAACAGGCTGATTGTAAACTACCTTATTTTCTTCATTTTGAAGGAATAATTTAACACCTATTTTGTAAGGATCAAAGCCTTGCGTAATTCGTGAAGATGGGGCATTGGTATTAATTTCAATTGTTTTAGTGATGTAACCAGGTTTGGTAAAAATGAGACTATACTTTCTGTTATAGTCGAATTTAAAACGCATCTTGCTGGCACCAGATTGGGTAAAGGCATCTTTACCATCCTTTCGTACCTTCACAACAACATCGTTAAGGTCACCTTTCTCTACTTCCAGTCGTACTGGGATTTCAAGAAATGTTTGTGCATACATTGTTGTTGATAGTAACAAAAAGGAAAAAACGAGCAATCCTCCAGTCAATAAATTCTTGTAAAGTGTATTCATAATTAATTTGCTGTTTTATTAGCAACCTCCCATTAACATTTAAGGTATAAGTGTGCATCTGATTAAACTTATGATAACATCTCAATCAAATACAAATCTTTTTAACTATGGGTGTAAACTACCACTGGTACTGGTTTGTATGTTAGCAATTTTTCAAAAATCTTACAGTCAATCGCCCGGAAAAAATGAAACCTTATCCTACCTCAATAAAATGCTAGGTGGAAAAACGGTATTGGATATTCGGATGAATAATTTAGTGATCAGTATTAAAGATGATAAAGGCGAGCTAGTACGTGAGGATAAGGTTACCTTCTCCGAGCTAGACACAAAAAGTTTTTATGAAGAAGAATCAGATTTACTTTGCGTGCCTTGTTTAAAAGATGCACCTGGATGCGTGACTCGTTTCTTAATCGTTCAAAAGATAAAGCGACCTTGTGAAAGAATAAGTATTATTGCAGGAGGAAAGGAGAATTTTAAATTAATTCAAAAAGCCTTAGAACATTTAATTCGGTTAGAATCTGAAGTTGGATATAAAGATGAAATCACACTTGAATAAAGCATTACTATTTTTGTTTTTGATAATCTCGTCACAGCTACAAGCGCAAGACAAAAAATTATCAGCTACATTCTTTAACAAAGGGATGCAAAGTTTTATGAATGTGAGGTATAAAGAAGCAATTGAGTTATTTTCAAAAGCAATAGTTGCTGATAGTTTAAATTTTGATGCTTGGATTAAAAGAGGGTTTGTACGTAGTAATGTTGGTGATTTTGAGGGGGAGCTTTCGGATTATTCTCATGTGATTGAAAAAGATCCAATACATAAATGGGCATATATCTCTAGAGGTGGTGCTAAAAATCGTACGGGCGAATACCAATCAGCAATTTTAGATTTAAATAAAGCAATTGAAATTGATGGAAATGATGCTGAAGCTTATAATAATAGGGGCTTCTCCAAGAAGGCTTTAGGTGATTTGGAAGGGGCTTGTGGCGATTGGTATAAATCAAAGCAATTAGGTAATGATGAAGCTAAAATTATTTTAAAAAATAATCACTGTAAATGAAAACTAAAATTTCATTATTGTTAAGTTTATGTATTGTATTTTCACTTGTAATAGGTTTATCAAATTCGGGTAAAAGCGAAGAAGACATGAACCACTGTTTAGTGAAATATAAAAGTGAATGGAATCAACCTTGTTCACAATGCATGGACTATTCAAAAAGTTACCGTGTTTTTTTCAGAAATGAATGTGAAGATAAAATTGATGTTAAGTGTGCCGCTCAAGAAATCGATAATCGTTGGAGAACATTTTCAAGACTACAGATGCTACCGAAAGATACCATTACGGCCTATGCATGTAAAGGCAAAGGTAAATTCATGACATGGGTTCGAAAAGCGGGTGATAAAGAAATTGTTTTTCCTTCTGATGAAGAGATTAATGAAACTTACGGTAAGTAATAAATTATTTCGCTTGTATCGTTTTAACAAGGATTACGATTCGATTGTCAATTAAAATTAATATTTAAGGAAAAGACCTTTGCTCTTGAGCAATTGGTTATTTAAATTTTTCGTATATTCCTAATCCATAGAGGGCAAAATCATATTTTATTGGGTCGATAGGATCTAGCTTTCGAAGGTTGTGTGTGAGGTCACTAACAGCCTTCCAATCGTCTTGTTTTCGCGTTAATAACCCAAGACTTCGTGCAACTCTTCCGGAATGTAAATCGAGGGGCGCATAAAGTGCAGATGGAGGAATTGAATTCCAAATTCCAAAGTCGACACCGGCATTATCTTTTCTTACCATCCATCGTAGGAACATATTGATTCTTTTTGCTGCCGAATTGTTTTCGGGATTGCTAATATGTTTAAGGGTTCGTGACTCATGAGGCAATGAGAAAAATACATTTCGCCATAGAGCTATAGCTTTTTCCAATGAATTGTATTCTTGGAAAAACACGCTTATAGATTGTTCGAGACCTCCATGATTTTTATAGATGTTTTGCAATGCTTTGATAAAATAAATGCAATCTATGTTATTAAAAGTTCGGTGAACAAACGGTTCGAATTGTAAAAGATCTTTTGGTTGATGATTGACGATAAAAGAGTAAGGGGCATCATCCATTTTTTCCATGAGCCAACGAGCATTTTTCAGTATCGTTGGTCGTTGTCCCCATGAAATTATTGCGGTGATAAAAGCACTTATTTCTTGATCTTCCTTGAGGGTAAATAAATGAGGGATCGAGATAGGGTCATGTTCTACAAAAGCGGGATTGTTGAATGCATTTACTTTTTGGTCGAGAAAAGCTTTTAGGTTGTTGATTTTTGGATTTTTCACTTGGTAAAATTAGGAAACGTTATTAACGACCAAGTCCCGCTTGCGGCGGGACTTGGTAGACACACAGAAAAACCAAAACATTTTTACTCTCGAACAACTTTTACCCTTTACAGAAAGCAAATGTAGAAGTATCCACTATTAAATCAACGGACAAAGTTTGCAGAAATGGACACAAGAATTGGTTAGGTAATGGGCATTTATGTGCAATATATTCATGTAAGTTATTGATAATTAGGAATTATATATTATTGATAAGTAAATTTTATGGACTTTAGATTACAAAATGTCCGCACTTATTATATTTCTGTTATCAAATTTTAAAAAGGAGACTTATAATTTGGATAATATAGGGTAAAAGCTAAAATGGTATAAACGACCAAGTCCCGCTCGGGGCGGGACCAGGAAGACACACAGAAAAGCCAAAACAATTATAAATTCTACTTCGAATTTTCTCTGGAACAAAAATATACACTGTCTTGCAGGAATCAACGGACAAATGAATCAAATTTGGACATAAAATTAGGTGATATAATAGTTCTTATTTGATAATTATTGGTGTAACTAATTGAATTATAATTGATAAAATTATTTAAAAGAAGAATTAAATGGATATCTAAAATAAAAAATAGATAGGTATTGTCTTTAAAATATGACAAACTAAATGTTGAAAGTGCTTTAGAGCAGCAGTTATGGAATAAATCAGACTAACTATAATAACAAGGCTCCACATTACTGTGGAGCCTGTTTCTATTTGCTAATAGCATGTATTAGCTAACGAGTGAACAACAAAACCCTTTCTGAGAACAATGATAAAGTAAGTTTTTTAGATAAAATCGGACAAGTAGAATATAAAAGGAAATTGAATATTGAGCTTTTTAAGCAAAAATTTAACTAATATTTTTATAAGTAATTGACAATTAATACTATAAAATAAATTATTTTTGTTGTTTTTGGAATATAATATTATAAATTTGACGTTAAAGAATTAAAGAAAATATTGCTAAAATTCTAAAAAAAAAGAGACATGTTGTTCAAACAAGTCTCTTTTATAAAGAAAAAAATAATTATTTACGTACTAATCTATACGTACCATTTGCATCTTTAATTAAATAATAAGTATCTGGTGAAGTACTTGAAATACATCCTCCTGAGCCGTTGGTCACACCAATCGTGTACGTTGCACCAGTAGAATAATCAATTACAATGACTTGCTTGTCGTTTTTTGAACCAGAATATAGACCTAATGTAAGTAATAATCTAAGAATTAATTCTAACATAATTTGACTTTTGTTTGTAAATACAAAATTATAAATATTTAGGAGGAAACCAAGCATAATATGAAAAACTTACAGATAGTAGTCAGAATTTTGGAAGCATTACTGCCCAAAGAAAGAAAGGTTTTTAAACGATTTCTCCGGCTTTTCGAAAATGATGAAGCATCTCATAGTCTAGCTATACAGTTGTATGAATTGATTATAAAGTACGGGAATAGTAAAGAAGAAGTTTTTTTCATCCAGAAATTATATGAAAATGTAAATGAAAAAACTAGTGAGTCTTTTAGGAAATTGTTAGACAGATTCAGAGATAAATTATATGAATCCATGATTTTGGATACTAACATTTTAAATACGAGTTATTACATTGATGTTGTATCGTCAACATTACAGGTGAAAAAAAATAACGCGGTTATTTATGCCATACTTTTAAGGGGGGTAAGTATAAATGAGAAAAAAAGACTTTTGAATCAAACAATAAGTCAATGTAAAGAGTTTGAATTATTTGATGAATTAGTGATTTTTTTGAAATTATATTTCGATGATGTAGATTATGTTTTAGGGTATCAAAAAACAAAAAATAGAATCGATGAAATAGAATTTGCGATAGATTGTTCAAAAGCAGTATTTAAAGTAAGATGTCTTATTGCCTTTTTTATTCAAGATGTTCAACATAAATCACTTGATCAAAAATCATTTGTCATTGAAATAAAAAATGCAGTAGAAACTGCAAAAATGATTTATGAACAATATAAAATAAAAATTATTCTCTATAATTATTATCTTCTAAAAGCACAATACGAACATTATATTCATGATTATTTGAGTGCTGTTAATACGTTGAATGAAATGACGGTTCTTGTATTAAATACCAAATGTCTATTTACGAGAAATAGGATAACAGTATGTTATACGAATTTGTCATATACACAAAATCATTTGTATAGATTCGAAGACTCATTAAAAAGTATGGTCAGTGCTAGTAAATATTATCAAAATCAAAAACTTGAATTCCAAAATTATTACAAGGAAGCAGAAGTTTTTTCTTATATTTATTTATTAAACTATGAGGCTGCAAATTTATTATTGAATGAAATTATAGAAACCGGATTGTCAATGCAGGCTGAATTTAGTAGCCGAAGTTTTTATTTGCATTCAATTGTGAAATTTCTTGCTGGAGATTATAAAAAGTCATTTAAGTTATTGCAAGAAACAAGAGAGATTGAAAATGACAAGGAAGGATGGAATATTGGAATTCGTATGTTACAAATATTTTTGACTTTAGAAACGGGGAAAGTAGATTTGGCAGATCAACGGATTGAAAGTTTACGGAAGCATATTGAACGAACGACAAAGATGAAATCTGTAAGAAAGCGAGATGTAGTTATTTTCCGACTGTTAAATCATCTGTCACGCTCAGGTTTTAATTTCCAGGATGTGTGGGAAGATCGTCAAAAAGATTTCAAACTATTACAATCCGACGATCCTGAATACCGCTGGATTCCAAGAAGTCATGAATTGATTTTATTTGAGCAATGGTTTGAAGCCAAAGTAAAAGGAGTTCCCTATCATCCTAAATTCCCACAACCAGTAGCTGAAAACAAGGCGGATTAGCCTGTTTTCAATGCTCGAAATCATACGCTCAATGATTGCTGTGAAAAGTTTGTTAGTTAATACTCATAAATTCATAAAAGTTCCCGCAATTAACTATACTTTAGCTACATAAATCAACCATTATTTTTATGAGAGCAAAAATGCGGATTCCGTTAGTTACTTTTTTATTGGTTACAACTCTTACTAACACGCTTTGGTCTCAAGAATGGGTTTCCATGGGGAAAGAAAAACCTACACCTGTTTCGGTACATCTTATCAAATCAGATATTGAAACTTCAGAGATTGAATTTAATTTAGGCGGTTTTTATATGACAAAAGCTGCAGAAGATGAAAATAGTTATGTGATTTCCACTCCAGGAACATCTTCTTTTTTAGAAAAAGGTTCTCCTGATTTATCCAAGGTAGCTTATTCAGTCATTATTCCTGATCGCGGAACAATGAAGGTAGAAATAGTATCCTCGGAATTTCGTGATTTTGAAAATGTAGCTGTCGCACCATCGAAAGGAAACCTTACTAGAAATATAAATCCATCTACAATAGCTTTAGTAAAAGGAGAGGTTTATGCAATTAATAATTTTTGGCCTAAAGCCATCGCTAATTTAAATCAACCTTACATTCTTCGGGATTATCGTGCTGAGCCCATTTTATTTAATCCATTTCAATATAATCCTATTACCAAAACATTGCGTGTATTTTCGCAAATTAAAGTGAAAATATCTCATGTAAATGCCCGAAATGGAATCAATGAATTTATTCGTGTAAAACCATTACTGAAAATAGATCCGGAATATGCTGCAATTTATAATCGTCAATTTTTAAATCATAATTCGGTTCAATATGTTCCCCTTGGGGAGCAAGGTGACTTATTAATTATTTGTTATTCGCAATGGATGAATTTGATGCAACCATTTGTAGATTGGAAAATTAAAAAGGGAATTCACACTACGTTAGTAGATATCAATAATGCAGGTGGAAGTAGTGCACTTGGAGTTCAAAATTATATCGCAAATTATTACCTTACCCATAATCTTACGTATGTACTTTTAGTTGGTGACATCACTCAGGTACCGAGTTTATTCTCTGCTGGCGGAGTGTCGGATCCTGTTTACGGTTTTATCTCTGGCAATGACGCCTATTCGGAAGTCTTTATAGGAAGGTTCTCTGCTGAATCACCACAAGATGTTACCACACAAGTTGAACGTACATTAAATTATGAAATAGGTGCTGATACTTCTCAAAGCGGATATGGAAATGCAGTTGTGATTGGTAGTAATCTAGGACCAGGCGATGATGGTGAAATGGATTGGGAACATGCGCATAATATGGGAACTGATTTTTTAAGTTTTAATTACAACCCAATAACAGAACTTTTTGATGGAACTCATCTTGGAACGAATGACGCCGCAGGAGATCCTATAAGTACTGATTTAATTAATTCACTTAATGCAGGCGCAGGTGTTGTTACCTATACTGGTCATGGGAGTAGTACAAGTTTTGGAACGACGGGCTTCTCTTCTTCTAATATTTCTAGCTTAATAAATCAACCTAATTTACCAATTATTTGGTCGGTTGCTTGTGTTAACGGTGATTTTGCACAAACCACAGGTCCCTGTTTAGCAGAGACTTTTTTGCGTTCAAAAAATAACGGACTTAATACAGGAGCAGCTGCAACATTTATGGCTTCCATCAATCAATCATGGAATCCTCCAATGGACGCACAAGATGAAATGGTGGATATTTTGACACATCAAGATACAAGTAATTTTAAAAGATCCTTTGCTGGATTATCGTTTAATGGTTGTTTTCATATGAATGATCAATACGGAAATCAAGGTGCAGAGATGACAAGCACATGGCATGTTTTCGGCGATCCAACTTTAGATGTTAGAACTGCTACACCATCTGAAATGATTGTTTCACATCCTTCAACAATTTATTTAGGTGATTCAACTTTAATTGTAAATTGCAATGTAGATTTCGCTAAAGTTTGTTTCACTTTACAAGGTTCAATTTTATCATTAGGAGACGTTTTAAATGGCACTTCAACTTTAATTTTTCCATCGTTAAATGTAGTGGATACCATTTTTGTCACCGTAACCGCATTTAATAAAATCCCTTACAGAGGTTATATATTAATATTACCTTCAAGTGTTCCATTTGTCATTTATCAAGCTCATATTAACCATGACTATAATGGAAATAAGGATGGATTACTCGATTATGGTGAGTTGATTTCAATGGATGTATCATTAAAAGATTTAAGTTTTATAGATGCAATAAATTCATCCGCAAAACTTAGCACTTTAGATTCGAATGTTGTGATGCTTACGAATACTTTCCAGTCATGGGGAACAATTGCCGGAAACTCTATCATTAAGAAAGATTCTATTTTTACTTTCTTAATAAAAAATGATGTTCCCGATCAACATAGTGTAGAATTTATACTAACCATCATGGATAACTCCGGTCATTCATGGACCTCGAAATTTAATCAACTGATTAATGCACCATCATTAGAAATAACTTCGGTTTATGTAAATGATTCTATAGGAGGAAATAATAATAAACGACTTGAGAGTAATGAAACAGCAAGTATGATTTTTAGATGTAAGAATTCAGGACATAGTGATGCTTTCTTTTGTAATTCATTATTAACGACAACGAATTCCATTTTAACTTTAAATACGAATACTAAAAGTTTTGGAACATTACCTAAGCAAACATCCAAAGACATCAGTTTTAATGTTAGCATGGGACCCAATGTAGCCACTGGAACACTTTACGATGTTGCATTGCGTGTTTGGTCGGGGATGTATGATACAACTCAAGCTTTTACACAAACAGCGGGCGATATTATTGAAGACTTTGAAACGGGTGATTTCACAAAATTTAATTGGGTCACAAGAGGACCGGCTTTATGGAGTGTAATAAATGTACAACCATATCAAGGATTATTTTCTGCTTTAAGTGGAAATATTAATGATGGAGAGCGTACTGATTTAGAAATAACATTAAATGTTTTAGCAAATGATTCAATAAGTTTCTGGTACAAAGTTTCAAGTGAACCAGGATGGGATTTCATGCGATTTTATGTGGATGGAACACAGTTAGCAGAATGGAGTGGCAGCGTATCTTGGTCGTACTTCACCTTTCCAATTGAAGCGGGAGTGCATCTATTTACTTTTAGTTATCAAAAAGATTTAATAAATTCTTATGGAAGCGACTGCGCATGGCTTGATAATGTGAGGTTCCCTTACAGTTCTACTATTACTTCTATCAATACTATTTCTACCGATAATTACGCTTCTATTTTTCCAAACCCCGCAAACACAAGTTTTAATATATTATTTGACAATAAGCAAATTACTACAACTGAAATTGAAGTATTTGATCTGAAAGGTTGTTTGATGGAAAAGCAATATTTCTATAATTTATCAGTGGGAAAACAGAAGATAAAAATGGACTGTAAAGATCTTAATAATGGTATGTATATTGTGAAATTATCCAATGCCATAAACTCTGAAACTTTTAAATTAAATATTCAACATTGATGATAGTTTTGGAAAGTTGTTTTAGTAAGGTGTGAAATATACTTTCTGTTTTGAAAGGTCAAGTGTAAAATCATAACCCGCTATAAATGCATAATTGAATATTCCATCATAAATTAAATCTTTCGTTATTGTTGTAAGGTTTTCTGCGACTGCGGAATGAATAACAAATCCAACATCACCAGTTTTAATAATATCTGACGACGACAATACGGAATCAGTAGCTAGATTTAATGATTTTGCTGATTGTTTAGATAATAAAACACGATCAATATTGCCGGTATCGAATTTCATTGATAAAGCTTTTCCTTTAGCGCTCACATTCAAAAGCACATTTAGTTCATTACCATTGATCCCATCAGAAAAAGTGGATTCTATTGGAAGCATCGATTTCGATTTATCAGTAAAACTTTTGGTGGTTTCTATCAAAAGAAAATTGTTTTCTAAATCAATACTAATAATTTGCCCTTCGAATGTTTTTAGTGAAACAATGCCATCAATCTTAGGTAAACCATTACTTGAAATATATAAGGGATTCATGATTGCAACTTGTTTTTGCAACAAAAATGTTTTACCAATCTTTAGCATCAACGATTCGCCTTTTTTAAAATCCTGACGTTTCCCCTCTTTACTAAATAGGGTGGTAACGCCTTCCGTTTTCATTTTCATTGAAGATGCTAAATCCTCACTTATAAATGTTAACCCTGCTCCCGTGTCGAATAAAAATTTATAATTTTTTCCATCTATTTGAACATAAATAAATTTTTGGTTTGTTGCATATTTTTGAAAGAAAATAGTGTCTGCAACTTGTGCATTCGTTATTGATGAATAGACAAGAAAGCAAAATAACATAAACTTAAATGGAATAATTTTCATGACGATATTTTTTGATATTAAAAATTTATCTATAATGGATTTGCAAATTTTATTCACTTTTAGTGGACCGATCACCTACAAAATGATCTTCTGTATTTTTAAACAACGCATTAAAGGTGGTTAAACTTCCATAAATTCTTGTGAGATATTGTTGCAAATTAATTTTATCTTCTTCCGTTAATTTATCATGAGCATTGATGCGTTGTTCCATCACACGAAGGCGATCACGTACCATGATTATTTTATTGAAGAATGCATCAATAGGAAATTCTTTTGGTTGTAGTCCTGTATTTCCTGGATACAAAACAATTTTTCCTCCAGTCCATTTGGCACCAAGTGGAACGGTTTCTTGCATATCAGAATAACGTTTGATAATATTCGTTAATGTTCTTTCAACATCAAAGAGACTCACCAGATCTGTATCGGGTTCTATTGTCTCGATTACCTCGAGAGAATGATAGCTTTTTGCTACTTCCCGTCTTCCCTTTTCAGTAAAAACTACATCATACGTTTTAGTCTTCACGTTAATTACAACTCCAATACCAAATTCTGGGTGTCGTAAACGTGATCCTATTCCTAATTCTCCTTCGCTCATTTTTTACGGTTTTAACGTGGATTTATAAATTGCGTTACAACTGCGAAATTAATGTGAAATGTTTCATCTTTTTATATTGGTTTAAATTTTAATTTATCATTATCAATGTACAAATATGTTAATTCTTGCGCTAAGGCTTAAAGCTTTACGAATGCAAATCCCCCTAGGAAATAAATGATCACGAACTACTAACTACAAGGAGAATTACAAATTGGAAATATATAATGGACAATCTCCACATTGCTTTAGGATCTTACTAACTATTGTATCTTTGCCGTATGCTTTTAGATATTCATCCTCAAAATCCTGATTCTCGTAAGATAAAATTAGTAGTGGAAGCACTTCGAAAAGGTGCTGTTGTGATTTTACCTACTGATACTATTTATGCACTCGCTTGTGACCTTTTTCAATACAAAGCTTTTGAGCAGATATGTAGGATTAAAGAAGTAAAACCGGAGAAGGCAAATTTTTCTTTGTTATGTTCTGATTTGAGTAATATTTCTGAATTTACAAGAGCATTTGATCGAAGTATTTATAAGCTATTGAATCGTGCATTACCTGGGCCTTATACATTTATTTTGGAAGCAAGTAGTGAAGTGCCTTCCATGTTTAGAAGTAAGAAGAAAACAATTGGATTAAGAATTCCTGATAATAAAATTATTCAAGCGGTTATAGCTGAATTAGGTCATCCATTAGTTGCTACCTCTTTGCATCATATAGATGAATTAATAGAATATCCAACTGACCCACAAGAAATTCATGAGCAATATGAAAATCTCATCGAATTGATGGTTGATGGTGGCTACGGAAAAATATTAGCTAGTACTGTTATTGATTGTACGGATGGAGAGCCGAAAGTTATTAGGGAAGGAGCAGGGAGCGTTGATGTTTTGCAGTAAGAAATTGCTACTAATATTTAAAGTGTTTTTCCTGCTAATTTTTAAGATAACACTTTAAATGCTGCTGGTAAAAAATCAATAATGTCGCTTGCAATCATGGCATGTTCGCTTAACAAATCTGCTGCAAGATCACCAGCTAATCCATGAATATAGACACCAATAATTACTGACTGAAAAGGTGAATATCCTTGTGCTAAAAAGCCCGTGATAATTCCTGTTAATGTATCGCCTGATCCTGCAGTTGCCATTCCTGGATTTCCTGTTGGATTAAATATCAATGAACCATCGGGGCAAGCTATTGCACTGTATTTTCCTTTTAACAAAACATAACAATTGTATTTTTTCGCAAAAGCAATTTGAGCATTCGAACGATCAAATGGATTTGGAAAATTTCCTGCTAATCGTTTGAATTCGCCAAGGTGAGGAGTAAAAATACTTCCTTTCGGGATGAAGGATAACCACGTTGGATTTTCTGCTAATAAATTTATTGCATCGGCATCAAATACCATTGGAAGATCCACATCTTGTATTAAGCGCTTTAATACATTTCCAGTTTCTTTCGCTATTCCAATACCTGGACCAACTCCGATAGCGGTATAATTGCCTGCATTAATTGCTGTACTTAAATAATTTTTTTCAGTATCTGGAATAACCATTGCTTCTGGTAACGAAGATTGTAAAGGATTTACAATGGTTTCTGGAACAGCAACGGTTACTAATCCTGAACCCGATCGAATACATCCTTTCGCTGCTAAGATTGCAGCACCTGCTTTACCATAGCTTCCTGCTAAAATTAATGCATGTCCGAATTGCCCTTTATGTCCAAATAAAGCTTTAGGACGAATCATTTCTCGCACATCAGCATCGCATAGATAAAAACATTTTGATTCAGCAGATTCAAGGCTTGAACGATCTAAGCTAATATCTAACACCTCCCATATTCCAGTAGCTTTTGCATATTCCGGATAAAAGAAAGTACGTTTAGGAAGTTGAAATGTGAGCGTAAAATTTGCATGGATAGCATCATCGAGATTTACCGTATTTTCATCTGCAAATAATCCAGAAGGGATATCAATTGCAACAATAATATTTCCTGATTTATTAATGTTCTTTATCCAATGAGCAACATGTGTTGTAATTGACTTATTCAATCCTGTTCCATAGATTGCATCAATAACTATTGAACTAGGTTTAAGCGTTGGAAAATCTTGCGCCTCATCAACTTCAAAAATTAATGCAGGAGCAATTTTTTTTAGATGATTGAGATTAGCAATAAAATTGTCTGTTGGATTTCCTGCAAAATCTAAAATATAAACTTGAATATTTTTTCCTTTTTCGAAGAGCATTCTTGCAAGCGCCAACCCATCTCCAGCATTGTTACCTTTTCCACAAAAAAATACATAATCAGAACCTGTTGAAAAAAAATCTAGTATCCAATTGCAACAAGATTTTGCTGCACGTTCCATCAAGTGGAGTGATGTTATTGGTTCGTTAATAATTGTTGCTTGTTCGGCTTCCCGAATTTGATTCGCACTTATTATTTTTATCATTAAATAATTGAATCAACAAGAATGTTATTGGATGAAAGGTAATTTTTTAATTGTTCATCATCACCATGAACAGTATATATTTTTTTCGCTTTTGAATCAGTGATAGTTTGAAGTAATTCATTCCAGTCAGCATGATCGCTTATAGGTAAATTTAATTCATATCCTTGTTGAAGATGTTCCCAGCCAGAAGTCATTCCACGTAAATAATTTTCGGATGGAATATAATTTTGTAAAACAGGAGGTGGAACGAGAAAAATATTACCTTTTTCTTTTCTAAAAACTTGGCGTTGGAAGGGTGCCCATTTGCCTAAATTAAATCCTGCTTCTTCATAAATTTTATGATATTTCACTATTTTGGGATGAACCATCACATTGAATTCTGGAATAAATTGATTGAAGAGGAGCGTCAGACGTTGAGCTTTTCCTAAACTATAGGCGCCAATTACAAAATTTGTTGATGGGAAATCTTTTAATGCTAATAAACAATCCGCAGGTGGTGGGTGAATCTTTCCTGGTTGTGCGAATGTTGTTTCTGTAATGAAATTATCGCAAACAACAACCTCATAAGGATCACAACTTTCATCGAGTTGTCGTTTGTAATCTCCAGTATAAACGGTTGTGATATTATTTCTTTCCCATACAACTTGTGCGGAACCTAGCATGTGACCTGCTGATGCGAAGCGGAAATTTATTCCTTCTATTTGAAATACTTCTTGCCATTGTGGAGTTACAATTTTGAAGGCAAAATTTTGAAACCGGGCTCTTAATAATTTTGCTGTTTGGTAGGTACAATAAACGGTATCGTGTCCTGGTATTGCATGGTCACCATGAGCATGGCTGATAATTGCACATGCAACAGGTTCCTTTGGGTCAATATAAATACTAGAGCCAGGTATATGAAAACCATGACTTGTTCGTTCAAGTGGGGCTTCGTCAGCTTCCATAATTTAAAAATTTAGAGTGCAAATTCATCACTTGCGGTAAAACTAAATGCTGATCATCGTTTTCAATAATAGCGTGGGCAAAAGTACGTTTTTTATCTGATTGCCATTGACGTTGAATAATTGCTTTTATAGCATCAATAGTGCGGTGGTCGCGCAATTGTACTCTTTCGATACGTAATGCTTCAGGTGCGTCTACTAAAATCACAAAATCTAAATCTTTCCATAATCCAGTCTCGAACAATATTGCAGCTTCCCTCACTGTATAAATAGCATCTTTATGCAGCAATAACCATTTTTGATAGTCATCAGCAACAATGGGATGAACTAAGGAATTTAATTCTTGTAGCTTACGATCATCATTAAAAACTTTATTAGCAAGCCATGATTTGTTAAGGGAGTTATCCCCATTGAATACATCCTTTCCGTAATGATTAATTAATATAATTCGTAGCTGAGCATTTTCATTCATTAATTTTTTGGCTGCATCATCGGCATTATACACAGGAATTCCTAGTAGTTGAAAACACTTGCTTACAACAGTTTTTCCCGATCCAATTCCTCCTGTGATTCCAATTTTCAGCATCATGGATTGCGATAGAAATAATCAACAGTGGCAGGCTTGAATGAAATATGATCAGCCCAAAAAGGTGCATTAATTACACTTACTACTGCTTGTTTTTGTTTGTCATTAGTTACACTTGCAACAACTAAAAAACGTTGTGCTGTAGTTTGATCATATCTACTGATGGGCACTCTACAAGTTAATTTTACTACTGAGGGAACGAGTTCAACATTACCACCATGAATGAAATCGGGTAGGAGGGTGGTTTCGATAACTTTTTCAGTTGCTTCTTCAACAGGAATATAAATCCAAATAGATTTTACTTCAGCAATGATATTTAGGTTTTCTGGAAGGCTAATTAAGGCTGTGCTAAAGACAGGATTTTTAACCATTTCTTTTTTTATTGGGATCGTGAAAATTGTATTTAATGTATCTGGAAATTCATTTGTAGAGGATAGTAATATACTGTCTGGCACACACACTGCGGGACCTGAAATCATGAATTCGGATTTTAATGAAATATCGAATTTAGGTTTTACTGCCACTTTTTTAAAGAATGATTTTCTTGATGGTAGTGTAATAATTGCAGGAGAAATATGATCAATATGAATTGTATTTATATATTTTGAAAAGATGGAATGAACTAAATCCATTGTTGAAAGCTCTTTGTTTCTGTTGAACAATCCTTCTTGATTTATCTTTATTTCAAGTCGATGATTATTAAATAAAAAGTTTGCCACATCGAATCCACGGCCACTCAAAGTGACTGTTAATTTTGAAGGTTGATCTCCTGAACTCCATGATTTCAGCCATGACTGATCATAGTTGATAGCTACATCAACAGTACATTGCTGCGTTTTATTAAGCGCATTTACAACCCATATCCCTGCAGCCAAAAGGACGCATAATAAAAAAGACAAAAACTTTTTATTGCCTAAAATACGGGTTAGTGAAAACTGACTTGAAGCTTCTTCCAATGGTGATTGCTTTAGGCGAAATTAAAGAAAGCAACGATAAGTTATTTTTTCACTTCTGCAGGTTGCTTATATTGTTTTGTAGCATCAGCAGAAATAGCGGATTTCTCCACTTTCACCTTTACATTTTGATCTATTTCAAGGATAAAAGTAGTATCGTTTACCTCTACAATTTTACCATGAACTCCGCCAATAGTAACTACTTTATCGCCTTTATTAAGGCTTTCTTTAAATGATTTTTCTGCCTTCGCTTTTTTCATCTGAGGACGAATCATAAAGAAGTAAAATACGACAACGATCATCCCGATCATTAGAAGTTGTTGTATTGCGGGATTACCTGTTGATGCTTGTAATAGAATGGTATTTATCATAATAATATTAAGGTTCTTTTGTTATTTTTTTATTACTTCAGCGCTAATGGTTACCACTTTTGTGTTAGGGATCGTATTGGCAAGTACCGTAACTGTTTTTGCAATTTGACCACCCATGCCATCACTGTTAAAGGTTACTTTGAGTATGCTTGATTCACCTGGTTTAATAGGTGCTTTGGAATATTCTGGTTCTGTACATCCACACGAACCTTTAGCTTGAGAGATGACAAGATCAGCATCACCCACATTTTTGAACTTGAATTCATGGGTTACTACAACACCTGATTTAATTGTTCCGAAGTCGAATGATGATTCTTCGAATTCGAATTTAGGCATTTTTTCTTCTTGCTTAATACCAGAGGCAGATGCTGGATTATTAATGATATCAGGAGATACTTGGCCGCTGTTATCAATTTGTTTTTTATTACCACAAGCAGCAAATAGAAGGGAGCCACTCATTAAAATTGAAATTAAAATCTTTTTCATACATGCTAAATTATTCAACAAGGCCTCTGCCCGTTTTTTGAATTTTACCTTGCTCACGTAATTCAATTACTAGTTTATCTATAACGCCATTTATAAACCCTTTACTATTTGGAGTACTGTAATCTTTGGAGATATCGATGTATTCGTTGATACTTACTTTGATTGGAATAGAAGCGATATTTAGGATCTCGCAAAGAGCCATTTTCATCAAAATAATATCTACCATTGCGATACGATCTGCATCCCAATTGGTAGTTTTGTCAGAAATCAATTGCTGAAAGTAATTATCATCACGAATAGTTTTTTGAACCAATTCTTTCATGAAATTAATGTCATCTTCTTCGTCTTTATAAAGAGGTAAAACTTTGAAATTCCCATCCGCTTTTCCCGATTCCAACGTTCTATTTAGAAGTGTTTCTGCAAGGTCTAAACTCTCGGCCCAATAGATTGTTTTTTCTTCAAGCATGTGTCGAAGGAAATCAACATTGATAAAAATTTCTTTGTAGATCCATTCGATAAAGGCGATGTCCTTGACACGATCAGAACCCATACTTGAAGAATATACCGTATAAGAATCTGTTTGGCGTATATGGAAAAAGGCCTTTTTTATTAAGTCATTTTCACTCTGCCAGTTAATCTTATATTGTTTGATGAGATCACTAAATTTTCTATTATCAGAAAGCCATGCGATGAATGCATTATCTTTAAGTAGAAATTCAGCTTTTTTTCTTTCTCCCGTTAAGGCACTTGTTGGAAGATCATCGTAATAAACTTCTTCTTGATGCGCCATCTCCAGAAAGAACTGCATCACCATCAAGTATAATTCAAAAATCTTTTTAGTTCCGTTCAGTAATTCCTGTTCTGTATAACGAATATCCTTTGGCTCCGATTGGTGATAGGCATATAAAGCCTGCATAACACGTACTCGAAGATGCCTTCTACTCAACATTTAATTTGCTCCGATAAATTTTATTCGTAAAAAACAGAATTACGATTTTGAATGATAATTTATAAATAAATAAAACAGACAACAGTTACCACATACTTTTCATCAATATTCCTTAGTAATATGGAATTAAATTACCTACTAGATTTCACTTTGCTAATATCTGAAATTCTTTTTTCTGCCATCTGGATAGCTGCAAGTTGGGTGTAAACGCCTTCTGCTTTTGCTTTCTTTAATATCTCAAGCGTAACATTGTATATATGTTCTGTTTGCGTAAGTGCACGCTGACGATTGTAATTATCTAGTTCCGAGTAAACATTAATCAAACCACCAGCATTGATTAAGAAATCAGGCGCATAAGTAATACCCTTTTCAACTAGCATTGGACCGTGTATCGTTTCATCAGCTAACTGATTATTCGCAGCTCCAGCGATGATAGAACACTTCAAACGATTAATGTTTTCGGTATTCAAGGTTGCTCCTAACGCACAAGGTGCATATATATCAATATCTAAATCAAATATTTTATCAGGATCAATAACTTCTGCACCAAATTCAGAAGAAACCTTTTTTAATTGATCTGCATTTAAATCACTGATATAAACTTTAGCGCCTTCTTTTACTAAGTTCATCACAAGGTTTTCACCTACATGACCAACTCCTTGAACAAGAATTTTCTTACCACTAAGGCTATCGCTTCCCCAAGCAAATTGAGCAGAAGCTTTCATTCCCATATAAACTCCGTAAGCAGTAACAGGCGAAGGGTCACCACCACCACCCATTGACTCGGGAAGACCCGTAACATGCTTAGTTTCCATAGCTATGTATTCCATGTCTTTGGTGCTTGTTCCTACATCTTCAGCGGTAATATATTTACCGTTTAAATTATTGACAAAACGTCCAAATTTGCGGAATAATGCTTCTGATTTATGTTGACGACTATCACCAATAATAACCGCTTTACCGCCGCCTAAATTTAATCCAGAGATTGCTGCTTTATATGTCATTCCACGTGATAAACGTAAAACATCATTTAGCGCTTCACTTTCCGTCTTGTACATCCACATTCGGGTTCCACCTAATGCCGGTCCTAGAACAGTATTGTGAATCGCTATGATTGCACGTAGACCAGATTCAGGGTCGTTACAAAAAACAATTTGTTCATGGCGACTACCAGAAATACTGTCAAACACGTTGCTTGCTACAGGAGAAGTTACTGCTGCAGTAGAATTTTGTTCTTTCACTTCGATCATAAATCGATGTTTTTATCTTTATTATAGGGCGGCAAAGGTAAGATATTTTGATTCATGGATAAAAGATAATACCTCGTTTTCTCGTCTTACGTGAGCATAAAATCTTCTATTTTTACATCCAAATAAATTTAATATTTAAGTAATTTCTGTTTGTTAACTGAAAACCAGTTGTTTGACTTGTGAAAGAACTAAAAACACTCAATAAATATTTTCTAAAATATAGTAGGCACCTCGGCTGGGGAATACTTTTCGTGACCATTTCCAATCTTTTTGGGATATTTCCAGCACAGTTAACTCGGAATGCTTTAGATGTGGTAGCAGGAAATATTGATACCTATCGTCTTTTTAACGGTTTTGGATTGCAAAATGATTTCTATAAGCTTCTAACATTTAACATTTTCCTTTTCGGGATATTGGTATTGTCGATGGCTTTATTGAAAGGTATTTTCATGTTTTTAATGCGACAAACAATTATTGTGATGTCGAGGCATATAGAGTATGACATGAAAAACGAAATTTATGCGCATTACCAAAAGTTGGGATTAAGCTTTTACACCAGCAACAATACGGGTGATTTAATGAATCGAATTAGTGAAGATGTTGGTAGAGTTCGCATGTATGTTGGCCCTGCAATTATGTATACCATCAATTTAATTGTGATGTTTCTTTTAGTAATATGGGCAATGGTAAGTGTGAATGCACGATTAGCATTTTATGTGTTGTTGCCATTGCCAATCATGTCATTCATGGTTTACAATGTTCATGATAAGATCAATAAAAGAAGTGAAGCAGTTCAAGCTAAACTTTCCGATTTATCCACATTTGTACAAGAGACATTTTCTGGGATAAGAGTGTTGAAAGCGTACGTTCGTGAGAAACAATTTTTAAAAGCGTATTCAATCCAATCAAGTGATTACAGAGATCTTTCAATGAACCTTGTGAAAGTGAATGCACTCTTTATGCCGAGTATGCTTTTATTAGTTGGATTGAGTACTATTTTAACGATTTATGTTGGTAGTATTGAAGTGATGAATGGCCGCTTAACGGTGGGTAATATTGCAGAATTTGTTTTATATGTTACGATGTTAACATGGCCGGTTGCGTCTCTTGGATGGGTAGTTACCATTGTACAACGTGCAGCTGCTTCTCAAGAACGTATCAATGAATTTTTAAAGATACAACCTGATATTGTAGGTGGAAATTATGCTCCTGAAAGATTAAAGGGAGAGATTATTTTACAGAATGTAACGGTGAAATATCCTCAATCTGGAACTGTTGCGCTTAACAATGTTTCATTTTCTGTAAAGCCAGGGCAATCACTTGGGGTTATTGGAAGAACAGGAAGCGGTAAAACAACTCTCGTGAATGTATTGCTTCGTTTGTTAGATCCGTCTGAAGGGAATGTAGTTCTTGATGGTAAAAATTTAAAGGATTTTGATTTAGGTGTTTTGCGTGATCGTACTGGTTGTGTTCCACAAGATGTTTTTTTATTTTCGGATACCATTAAAGGAAATATTGCTTTCGGATTAAAAAGTAAAATGGATTTATCAAAAGTGGAACAAGCCGCAAAAGATGCTGATGTTTATGATAATATCGCAGAGTTTCCGATGGGATTCAATACGATTGTTGGTGAAAGAGGAATTACACTTTCAGGTGGACAAAAGCAACGAATTTCAATTGCTAGGGCTATCATTAAGCAACCTGATATTTTAGTGTTTGATGATTGTTTATCGGCCGTTGATACTTTAACAGAAGAACATATTCTTTCTAATTTACGACGGATTATGAAAGACCGAACCACGGTGCTGATAAGCCATAGAGTTGCAACCGTAAAAAATGCAGATCATATTATTGTTTTGGATGAAGGTTCCATTGCTGAAGACGGAAATCATCAAGAATTAATGGCGAAAAGAGGACTTTATGCAAGCTTGTTTGAGATGCAATTATTAGAAGAAATTAGTTAATGCATTTTAATATGCTAAGTAATTGTAAAAAGGAAATACGTTATCCTATGGGGAACTTTGGTTCTTATTTAAAACCTTAACAGAAAATTTTCTTTATTAAAAGGGGTATCTTGAAATTGATGTGCTGTGATCACTGTTTTGGATAATACTTCTTTCAGTGTAACAAAATCACTGGGTTTATTAATGTACACATTTGCTCCCAGACAGAATGTTTCTACAATGTCATTTTCTGAAGCTGATGTGGAATAGATGGCAATTGCAATATTTTTGAGTTTTTTATTTGCGCGTATTTCTTTTAAACATTCTAAGCCATTTTTTCGAGGCATATTCAGATCAAGAAAAAGAATGTCGGGGAGTATTGTACTCTTTGCTTTGAGGTAATCCATAAGTTGTGTTCCGTTATTGACTGTGAACACATGGGTTTTGATTTTAAGTTCTTCGAATGCTTCTTGAAATAGCATTCTATCGTTTTCGTCATCATCTGCAAGTAAAATATTGATTGGCTGACTTGGCATTTTTGATTATAATTTGGTTGGATTATGTTCTTTTGTTTTAATGATATATTGAAATGCGGAGGGTGTTAAACCTGTTGTATTTTTAAATTGAACACTAAAATGTGCAGTACTGCTATAGTTAAGTAAACTTGCAATTTCTGAAAAGTTCAGTATATTAGCAATTATCAATTCTTTTGAACGCTCAACTTTTTGAAGAATGATAAATTTTTCGATGGTAGTGAAAGTAACTTCAGTAAAAATAGAAGAGAGATATTTATAGGGTTTTTTAAATTTTGCTCCTAACCATAATGAAGTTTTCAAACGTGTTGTTTCACCTTCACCATATACCATTTCTCTGATTTCGTCTTTTATCTTTTGTATTAAAATACTTTTAGAACTCTCTACAATTTGTATACTGTAATTATTTAGTGCTGTATTGAGTTGTTTTAATTTTGTGGCTGATAAAGCTCCGTTTATTTCTACTTCATTAAAATCTAGTAAAGAATATTTAAGTTTGAGTTTCTCTAATTGTTCTTGAAGTATTTTTTTACAAACAGCATTTAAGTCATACTTGATGTAAATTTTCATATTCTTTATACAAATGTAAAATAATTGCTTAATGGCAATTAAGAGATCATACAAATATGTGCGCCAACATGACTTAATATTATTTCGCAATTGAAAAGTGGTAATTTTTTCCCCATTTTATTAAAGTTATATTCGCCATGTACATGAAGCTAAATCAAGTACCTCAAAAATATTACTTTATCGTTGCAGCCTTTTTATATACGGTAATATGTACTGTAATTATTATTAATAAAAATTGTTGTTTGTATAGCAAAAACAGAAATTGATAAAGGCATTTAATTCAATTACAAACATTTTTCAATCCATCTACAGGAATGTAAATATTGAATGTAGCGCCTCGTTTGAGGGCACTTGTAGCAGTGATGATACCGTTGTGGTTGTCAACTATTTTTTTAACGATGGCAAGCCCAATACCGGTACCTGGATACACTTCTTTGCCATGTAGACGTTGAAATACTTCGAAGATTTTTTGACTGTATTTTTTTTCGAATCCGATCCCATTATCGGAAATTGAAATATGACAATATTCTTGATGAAGTGGGATATTGTCTTGATTAGGCTTATTGTATTTTATAATTTGACTATTGATAATAATATGAGGCTGTATTGCAGGGTTTGAAAATTTAAGTGCATTACTGATAAGGTTATGCATAAGTTGACGAAACTGGAATCGAATTGTTTTGAAATTACAGATCTCCTTGATCTCAATAATTGCTTTTTTCTTTTTAATGGTTTCTTGATATTCCTCCATCACTTCTTTAACAATGGAAGTGAGATCAGTGCTTTCAAATTTAAGGTCTGCTGAACTGATCCGGGAAAATTCGAGTAGATCGTGAATGAGGGTGCGCATTCGTGTAGCTTCACCCTGTATACGGTTGAAATAATCTTTTCCTTTCGTTGACAATGAATGATTTTCTTTTTCAACAAGTCTTCCTATTAGTGTTTGAATTTTTCGAAGAGGTTCTTGCAAATCGTGTCCAGTTATATAGGAGAATGATTCTAGCTCTTTATTTGATTTTTTAAGCTCTTCATTTATTTGTTTAAGGGATTCGTTGGAATCATTTAACTCATGCGTTCGCTGTTGTACTTTGGTCTCGAGTTCTTTTTCGCGTTGTTTTAGTGTTGCAGTGTTTTTGTTTTTTGAATTTACTTGATCGGTAACTTCATAACCAAAAACTAAGATGGAATATACTTTTTTGTACTCATCAAACATAGGTTGGCAACTAAAATTGAAATAGTATAATTGATGGTCTGAATTTTCACCACGCGCCAAAAATATTGGTATCTCAATTCCCACAAAAGGTTCGCCGGATTGATATACTTTATCAAGAATGATATCAAAACCTTGTCTATCTAATTCAGGAAGTACCTCCATAATTGGTTTGCCCAGTATTTGTCGTTTGCCAAATATACTTTGATACCGTTGGTTAATTAAATCATACACATGAAGAGGTCCAGTTAAGGTACAAATAAAGGCTGGTGCATTCAATAATAGATCTTTCACCATTTCTTCCTGCAATTGCAATTTTTTGCGAGTATTAACTTGTTCAGTAATTTCATGTGCAAGTGCCATAACTCCTGAAATAGTGCCATCGGCTTCACGCAAGGGCTCGTAAATAAATTTCACAAATAGGTTTTGGAGTTTGCCTTTGCGTCTTAAAGTAATTGGAAGCTCATCAGCTACAAACGTTTCTCCAGAATTATATACATTATCCAAAAGTTCTTTAAATCCTTGTTCTTTAAGTTCCGTGAGCACTTCAAACGCTGGTATATTTATTACTTGATTTAACGTTCTGTCCCACATTTCAAGCATTCTATGATTAATCACTTCTATCACATAATTTTTACCACGCAATACACAAATGGCAACAGGAGCTTGTTGAACCAATAATCTAAATTGTTGTTCACTTGCACGTATTTTATTATTAGAAACGGCTTGTGGGCTTACTTCGTTAGCTATTACAGCAACACCAATTATTTTTCCGCTTGCATCTTTCTGTGCTTGATATACAAAAGTGTAATAAACTATTTCCGGCTTACCGTTGCGAAGGAGTGTAAATGGAGCTTCATAAACTCGAATGGGTTTACCCGTGTTATAAACGCTTAATAGAAGTTTGTCAAATCCCTGTTCAACTGTTTCAGGTAATTCATTAAATATCGATTTGCCAATAATGCTTTTGTCCTTACCCCAACTTTTAATAATTTCATCGTTAGCAATTTCAATAATCATTTGTTCTCCCTTAAAAATTGCAATAAGCGCAGGAGATGTATAAATCATATTGGAATAACGATTCTCACTTTCTTCTAATTTTAAAGTTGCCTCTTTTAATTCTGTGATATCTCTTGATACTGAAAGTATTTGTTGCTCCTTGCCTGTTTCTCCTCCTAATTGGACTGGTAGTACAATAACATCCCACCATTTTGGCGTTCCTTTTTGTGTATTCGCAAAAGCTTGAAACTGTACTTTTTCACCTGACATTGCTTTTTTTAGAGCGTCCTTAATGAGGTGTTGACTTCTTTCTTCCCATAAGTTCCACCAATAGCTGTTTTTTAGAAAAGAGAAATCATCAATCTCCATCAAACAAAGACCATTATCGTTGATAAACTGTATCCTACCATCATTATCAAGAATCTTAATACAGTCAGGACTACTTTGTAATATGGAACGGTTAAATGCTTCGCTAACTTCTAATTTTCTGCGCTCTAAAACTTGATTTGTTACTTCATGTGCAATTGTAATAACGCCAGAAATGGTGTCATCAATTTCGCGATAAGGCTGGTAAACAATATTAAAATAACGGTCTACCATTTTACCGTTGTAATTTAATTTAGCAAGTATTTCATTGGCATAAACAGGATTACCAGTGGTATAAACACTGTCAATCATACTTGGAAACGGTTGGTTAATGTATTCGGGTAAAATCTCGAGCAAGGTTTTACCTTCTATATTCAATCCTTTTCCCCAAAAATCTTTCATTAATTTGTTTGCAACAGTTACAATCATGTCTTTTCCTTTCATTATGGAGAAGGCATAGGGCGATAACATAAAAAGTCTTTGTAAATATTCCTGAGGCTCTTTAATAACTCCACCAGCTTTTATTTGTTCAACAAATGACGCAGTTATTTTTGCAGAAGTTTGATTTGGTGCGTCTTTTTCGGGTTGCATAATGGTAAATATGGTATGAAATCGCTAAACATCATATTTTTTTATGACTAATTTCTTTTTATTTTCTTTTGATTTGAAAACTAAATGTTCATGACGGCTTAATAACATTTGAAAGGACACATTTGAAATTATCAATGCTTTGAATTTTGAATGCAATCCATAAAAATAAGTTGCGATAAATGATTTTAAAATGCAATACATTAGAATTTTTTACTTCTATCAAAAAATTTTATTGAAAGAATATTGTCCCTTATGATTGATAAGTAAGCCGTGTTTGATAAAAATATTCAAAATGAAACTCCGTATATTTGGCGATTTGATTCTTTCAGATTGCGCAAGGTATTTAGTTCAAACCTTAATTGTTTAGCTGCTTGCAAACGATTTTCACTTTTTTCTGAACAAAGTTCATCGATGAATTTTTGTTCACAAAGAAATTTTTGCAATGTTGGTGTATTTTCAAATTGCTTTAATCTAAAATTGTTTTCTGGTTTTAAATGTTCGTTTGCAGTCTGAATAAGAGCTTTAATTAGGAATGCACATAAGGAATGTTTATTTTCTTCAATTAACTTATTTGAGTATGCAAATTTTAAAGTAGCAGTTAAAATTTGTTCTGCTTCCTTTTGTGTGGAAGAAATTTCTAGTGCAATACTATATAGTATTGGGCTGTATTTATCATACACATTTTCGAAAGTGTGAACTGATGTTGATTCCATGATAAATATTTTTTGAAACATAAAATTAGAGGGAGAAGAAAATTTAAAATAATCCTTCCTGATAATAGCAATTGAATTAATTTATAAGGAAGCGAATTTTTTTTCCGTTTCTTTAACTCCAAGCACATCCACTTGTTGTATTTGTGGGTCTGTAGCAAATAAATCAGGAGCTTTTTTCATTAGTGCTTTCGCAACTTCACCTGCAAGATGTGCTTTACGTGCATCATCATTTGGAAAAGTATCGAAGATTCCAAATTTGTTAGCACCAAGTTTAAGCGCATACCAGGTTATCGTGTTTGGTTCTGCGTCTACTAGTGGAATTGCTGATTTTAGAAAAGCTTCTACTTCATTTTCTTTGCAATATTTTGCTTCTAGCGTAACAAGTAATGCGTATTTTATCATGATGGTATCTTTTAATTGTATAAATTTTAAATATTAAGATGATCATAAACCGAAGATTGAATTTAAGTTTCAATCTTCGGTTTATGACAGGTCGAATCGTTATTAATTAACGATTTAAGCCAGTAACTATTTTTGCAAATATTGAATTACCAAAATTTTTTCGATGAAATGAATAGTTGAGCGTTTACCTTCGATTAACTATAAATTGGGAATTTTGTTTCTAATAATTCAAAATTAATTTGATTGTAAATAATTATAGTATTTTAAATTAAATTAAGCTTCAATTTGTCTGTATTCATCAGCTCATGACCGACACGTTTGAGTACATTTCCTGAATACTGAGCTGTCATGTTTTTCACATTCATCAGCGCACGCTTAGCAAACTTTAATGCATACTTGCATTGCTAGCATTTTATTCTAAGAATTTGATTCGCAACTATCAGCCCATTGGCTACATATTTCCAAACATTCATTACATAAACAATTACAAGTTTCCATGCCAAATACATTTTTGCAATCGTTAGCACACGTATGCAATCATCGACACATTTACGGCATGTTTCTACACAATGGTCAATAATTTCGGCAGCTATTTTTAAATATTATTTGCATTTAACAAGTTATGAATGCTGTACCACCAAGCTATCTCTCATTGACTTCACTCTGTCGTGATCTGCTTTAATTAATGATTGCTGCGCATTAAGTAATGTTTGATGTTCGGCTGAAAGGTCTGTTGAGTTGTCTCTTAAGGTTTTATTGTAGGTGTTAACCGCAACGTCCTCGCCGTATTCGCAAGATTCAAGAATCATTTTGCGATCTTTACCAGTTAAAGCAGCCTTAACATCCATCCATACACGAAAAAATTTACCTGTGTTTTTTGTCCCTTCGGATGGTTGACCTCCTAATTTGGTGACTTCATTCACTAATTCTCGCTTACATTTTTGACTGGTAAGTATAAATTGTGCAAACAAAGTTTTTAAATCTTGTTCTTCCGTCTCTTTGGATGCTGTTTCATATCCTTCAATTCGGTCGTTGTTGATTGTAATTAGAGAGTTCAATACATCAATTGTTTTTTCTTTTTCCATTTTGCTGAGTTATTAAATTATTATTAAAATTAATTTTGAATTGCCTTATTAAAAATTTATTTGATTTAGATGCTTAATGCACACTCTTTTCCAGTTAATAGATTTTTACCTATGCCAACTGATGCAGCCCTTTTTAAGAAATTGATCATTTTATTCCCATCTACGTCCCAACAATATGCAGTTGTTGGCTTTACTTTAATAATGGATAAATTAGGATCATCTTTGCCTTCAGGAAACCAGAGTTTTACTAATGGACTCCACAATTCTTCTATTTTCTTGCGGTCAATAATTATTTCTGCGTCACCATTTACAACTAAGTAACTATTTTTTCCAGGATGGGAAAAAAACAATTGCACACTTTTGTTTTGCACGATGTCTTCATTTTTATCGCTATTCTTTTCGCTGAAAAACCAGACATTGCCTTGATCACAAACTTTTTGTACTGTCATTGGACTACACTTTGAACCATCGTCTGTTTTTAGATTAGTGCAGAATAGACAAATATTTATCTCGTCAACTAAATTTTTTAATTTATCAATTGCTTCTTTATTGTTGAGATTTTTAGTTTCGCTCATAGTATTTTTTTTTAAAATTGGTTGAATAAATGTTAGTTCCCTCAACTAGTCCGAAAACCTTATTTAATAGAAAAATATTTTTTACTTCTTTGTTTTTGGTTTAGCGAAAGTTGATGAGGATTTTTCATTTTTGTCATCATTTTTTGTTGCAGATGATTTTGATTTATCTTGGTCAAGTGCTTTTGTAACTCGATTGTCTTTTGAGTACGAAGCAGATTTGCCTTTAATACTTTCCTGATTTTGTTTCTTTTCCATTTTGCCTGTATTTTAAAATTTGTTTGATTAATATTTATTTTAACCAGAAACTTATTTATTCAAATTGCCGTCATTGCCCATTTTGTCATCTTTCATTCCCATCATTTCTTTTTCCATAATTTCCATCATCTTTTTCATTTTCATCATATCGTCTTGTGTAATTATCGAAGAGGGCTTGTCGCTGTCAGTTGTGTTTGTTTGTGCAACATCAAACTGTAATTTTTGCATGTAGGCAGGTTTGCCTCCGTTTATAAATTCTTTTACAGTAGTTGCATAAAAATCGCGGGCTGTTTTCACATCTTTTTTCCCTTTTATGATATCATTAGCAAGATTGATGGCAAGAAAATTTGCTCCTTCTTTATCGCAACGGGCAGAAATTGTTCCGTTGGTACGATTGCATGTTATACTACCGTCATACATTGCAAGCTCAGTAAACTTTTCAGTTGGCACATTGTAATTTATCCATTGTTCCATCACATCAGTGTGGGGCATTGGGAAGTCGTGCTTAAATTCCTTAGCATATACAACAGTGTGCGACCATTGCCCTGTGTTATGCCACATCATCATGGTTGCCGTTTTTTCATTTGGTTCACCGTATTGTTTTTTCATCATTTGAACAGCCATCATGGAGGCTTTTGACCACCCTATTATATCAGGGTCAGGCAATGCGTTAAAACTATTTTTCGAGGTGCTTGCTTTTCCTATTGAAGAAAATTTTGTAATTGTAACTGTTGCGATTGCAATGAATGCAACAATTAGGATAATTTTTAATTTCATTTTTTTTATTTTAAATTATTTACAAATTTTTGATAAATCATTCTTTAAAAAAAGAATGATTGTTCTTATTTATTTAGTATCTAATATTTCTAATTGCAATGACCGAGTAACATCCAGATAATAACAAATACTACGATAGTGCTTAAACAACCTCCTCCTAGTTTTTTTGCTCCGTACCCTGCAATGAGTCCCTTGAAAATACTATTCATGTGTTTTATAAATTATGCATCACCGTTATGATGAAATTCTTTTTTTTTGTTAATTCTAAATTTCAATATGCGATGAACTATATTTTCACCTGCTAATTTAATGTCCTGCCCATGTTTTGATGCAATATTAGTCATTGCAAATTGCAAAAGAGTGCCCATCAACTTCGTTATTGGGTTGCGAGATGAACCAAACAAAACTATTTTTGAGAGATATCCCGTTGTTAACCCAATGACATTGTTAAATAGGTTAGTTTTTATTTCAGGTGCTAATTCCACTTCATGTAATGTAGATTTTATTAAGTTAATTGGTCTCAGACTTTGATAAGTATGATGAAACTGTTCCTTTAACAATTTCAATTCATTCGCTTGCTTATTTTGAACAATAATAATTTTTTCGTTTAAAGCATCGGTTTGATTTAAGTGTGTCATACATTTTTTTGTTTTAGCATTTGAGTGATAATTGAGTTGCTGACAGGATATTTAATCAGTGAATGTCGGAAAGCATTAATTAAAATTGCAACAATTGCATAGAATCCTCCTATAATAAAAAAACCATAATAAGAATTGCCTAATACTTCGCCAATCCATAATGCAAAGCCAATATTGATGATTAAAATCGACAATGCAACAGCCATAAAAACTGCTAGTCGTGAAACTAAGGAGGAAACAACATCTGCTGATTTGTCAATTGCTTGTAGTTTATACAATTCAAGCGTTGTTTTACTATAGTTCTCTACTCTTTCGAATAATGATTCTATGGGTGTTGCGTTGTCGGTCATGAGTTATTGATTTACACTTTTTAAAAATTGAATTTACGAAATAGCATGTTTAATCTCTGTTGTGGCATTATTTTTAAATTCTGCTGCTGCATTTTTTACTTCTTTTTTTGCATCGTCATACTTGTATTTACCTTTATCTGCAAATTCTTCTGCGTCTTTTTTTGTGCTTTCATATTTATCATTGAGTGAACCAACAAAATCATCAAACTTTGACTTAAGTTCATCGATATAGTCATCGCCTTTATCCATGATTTGTTTGCGTGTTGTAGATCCTTTTTCTGGTGCGAATAAGATTCCTGCTATTGCACCTATGGCAAGTCCTGCCAATGTTCCTAATACTACTTTACCTGTGTTCATTTTTTTTGTTTTATGCCTCAAAAGTTTTCTCATTGAAACCTTTTATTGGCGGGTTAATTTTTATAACTTATTATTTGCGTTTTGTTTTGGAAGTAACAAGTGTATTCGAATCATTATCATCTTCTAAATCGGCAGCTTCAACATTAATTATGGATTCGGCAATTTGTGATAGTTTTTCATCTGCTTCTTTTTCTTCATCTAATGTTTGTTGAAGTAAGTTTGCGGCATCGTCTTCGCCTAATGTTTTTGCGAAGGCACAAAGAGTTCCGTAGGTAGCTATTTCATAATGCTCCACTTTTTGTCCTGCTGAAATAATTCCTGCATCTCGAACAACTCCTTCTTCAGTTTGTTCCATTATTTCTTCTGCTTCTTTTGTTAAACCAGCCATTGCTTCACATTTGACCGCTACTGCTTTTTCACTTAGGCTGTTAAAAACTTCCTCTAGACGGGAAACATGTTCTTTAGTAACTTCTAGGTGCCCCGTTAAGGCATCTACCAATTCTGGAGCAGTCGCATTTTTTATCATTTTGGGAATTGCTTTCGTGAGTGCTTTTTCTGCCCAATAAATATCTTTCAATTCGTTAATAAATAAAGATCTTAACCCTTTTGCTGCCTCAGGATTTGATTTTATTCCAGTTTTGTTTTTTTTTTGAGACGAAGCTTTTTCATTGGATTTTAAATTTGGATTTTTCATATTTTATTTTTTTATGTTATTATTAAGTGTCTTGAATATCTTATATTTTTTCGCATTCCTTTTGACATTTTATAGAATAATCTAAGTGTTTTCGCAAATCAATAAGCATAGTTGTTGCCCAGTTTTTAATATCAGCATCTTTACTATTTAATGATGCTTTTTCAAAGATATTAATGGCATCCTTGTGTCCGCTAACCATCATATCAGCATACGCCTTATCAAAATCATTACCTGACTTATTATTCAACTTCTTATAGGCATCCAATGCATTATCAGTTGGAGAGGAAGGAATAGTTATGATTTTTGTTTTTGCTAAAGCAGTTAAAGCAACTAATGATTTAGAATGTTCATTCTCCATCATTTTACCTAATTCTTTTACATGCGCGGCTCTACCTCTTTCCTGTGCCAATTGACCTAATTTTATTTCTTCCAAATTTATTTCAGCAGCATTCACAAGAAACTGAGCGTCTTTTTCTTGCTTATTATTATCAAATTTGGCATCGTTGTGCTCTTCGGCAACTTCTTTTGTATCTTCTGGTTGAGAATTGTTGCCACATGATGTAATGAATAAAATTATAGTGCAGAAGGTCAAATGTAAAATAGCCTTTTGAATTTCTTTTTTATTTTTCATTTTATTTAGATGATTAATGTGGTGATTTATTTTGCCTCAACAATAATTCCTTCATCTTTTCTTAGCACTTATAAAGTGCTGTTGAACTCCGGCTCTACCATTTATTTTAAGCATTAATATAAATGTTTTATCTGTTCACTAGTGGGAGCTATATACAAATCCGATATATGATTCATTAGTTTTTTTTATAGAAAATTTAAAGTTGGAAGCAAATTCCAATCATCTTCTTTTCTTGAACCCAAGATTCTATTAAAATAATAGGAAAAAAACATGCTTCAAGAATTTTGAAAATGTGTTACTTAAATTATTTCAATGTGCCTCTAATTGTGGAAGTTGCTTTAATGAATGCGAATCTCTTTCCACATCAAGGGGTGATTTTTGATTAGCTATTTTCCATTCATCAAATAAATATTCGTTTTGATGACAGATGATACAATTGCGTGACGCACTAAATTCATACTTATCACCATTCTCTTTCATCCAGTTTGAATAATCCTTGTAACGCCAAGTGTGTCCAGTTAATTTGCATAAACTGTTTAATGTTTTTTGAATCATTGGACTTTGATGATGGGGTGAGAGTTTTGTTTTTTGAAACTGAAGAGTTGCTTTCATAATTTTTATCAGTTTGTATATCTATTGTTGTTATTTATTGTAGCATTGTAAATTAATTTGAATAACAAGCGGGATTTTTAAGTCCCGTTTGTTATTCGGAAAATAAAGTATTATATATTTCCCTTGGAAGAAGTGGAATTTCCTGTTTTTTCTTGGTTTCTCTTTGCATCGGCATCAACTGATTTGTTTGTGTTTCGACTTTTATCAGTTGTTTCTTCATCGTTCTCTTCAGTATTTTGATCATTGTTATTTGACCTATTTTGATTTGAACTAGATTCTTGCTGCTGATACTGTTGTTTTCCTTGCTGCGGATTTTTTGATGCAGAAGGATTATTAGGATTGGTTTCAGTTGTTTTTTTACCTTCCTGTGTTTGTTGTTGGTGCGACTTAGTATCAGATTGCTGATTGCGTTGGTCATTTTGGTTTTCTGTCATTTTGTTTTTTTTTAATTGTTTAAATAAGTAATATGAAGTAAAGTTCTTTAGCTTTTTAAAATTATATATTACACAATTTTATATTTAATTTATATAATTTGCATGATTGATAATTGTAAGAGATAGAACTTACTAGTGATATAAAAAAAATGTGCCACAAAAATTTATTTTTAAAGGAATATATGGAGAGAACAAGAAATGAATGACGAAAATTTAAAATCTGAAGTATTTTAATTAAAATAACTTTTATTAAAGGTCTTTGGAAGACTGAAAAATATAATTTTCGAATTATCGATTCATTTTAAAATTCCAATTGCATATTTGCTCGATTTTGTAATTACAAGGCTTTTAAATGATCGTTTTTGCCCCAAGTTGATGAATAAGTTTCATGTTGTTACCATTTGTAGTTAAAATAACAACGGGAATGTGTATGGTTAATGGGTTTTGTGTTACTGCTATTAGGCATTCCATTCCGTTCATCACCTGCATAATAATGTCCATTATAATATTATATCGAGAAGTAGTAGGGAGTGTCTGAGTTTGTAAAGTGCTTCGATACCATTATTGGCTATTGCAAATAAATTTGTGTTTACAATTTCTTTTAATGCATCTAAAAAAATATCCTGATCGTCTATATCATCTTCCTCTAAAAATATACTCTTAGTGCCTTTCATTTTAGTTGGCATGGAATTCCATTCGGGTTAGACATTTACAAAAATGAAAGCCTTTTTAATGATATTCTTTACATAACAAGTTAAAATAATTGTATAAGGCACTGTGTTGTATACGGTAAATCATAAAACTTGCACTTTGTAATTATAGACGCAAAAAGGCAGTATTCATGGGTAATTTTTGAGCTTTGTAGAGTGGCACTTTAGTCAATTTAACAATTTTAATTTAGCCAGATTTTAGCCAGATTTATTAAGGAAATTAGGCATAAACTGCCCAGAAAATTGAATTTTCATGATATAATCCATTATAATTGTTGTCGTTTACCTCTATTTCTTTTTAAAATAGTTTCTTAAGATATGGCCAATAGAATGATTTTTTAAAACCGGTTTGATAAAAAATAATTGCCTATTTATTGAACTAAATCAACCATACTTTCGGTTTAAATTGCATTTTAAAAACAACTTTCTTTAAAATGAATTTATTTTTTATTATTATTGCCAAGGAAATTACTTAACTATGAACGATTTCGATCAGTCGCAACCACGTGAAGCATTCTATTCTAAGCGCATTCGTGCAGGAAAAAGGACCTATTACTTTGATGTAAAAGCCACTCGTGCTAACGATTATTATCTTACAATTACAGAGAGTAAAAAGAAGCCAGGAGAGAGTGATGATCGACCATTCTTTGAGAAGCATAAGTTGTTTCTTTACAAAGAAGATTTTGAGAAATTTACCGAGGGTCTAATGGATTCGTTGCAATTTATTCGTGAAAAGCGATCATCAGATGATTCTAGCTCAACTCAAGATCAAAACGTAATTTACGAAAAATCAGAAGGTGGTATTAGCGAATCTGAGCCGTTAAAAAGCTCATTTACGGATATTGATTTTGATGATTTAAATAAATAGATTCAATTTAAGTTAAAAATTATTCGGAATTACATCAATGTTTCGAGTTCCCGATTTACTAGTACTAAAAGTGATTCAAGAGCTGGAGCAATGTTTTCAAAATTTAATATGGCGGTTTCGGTATTCCTTTTTTCTTTGAGTTGCTCCGTAAGATCATTAAGTTGATTTTCTAAAATGGATCCAGCAAGCATTTTTACTGGAGATTTCAGTTTATGTGCCGATTGAAATGCTTGATCCCAATTGGAGTTTAATATTCCAATTTTAATTTCAGATGTTAAAATAGGAATTTGCCCACTAAGCATGTGTAAAAAGTGACGAACATCTTCCTTATTATGATTGAAAATTGCATAAAGATGGTGCATAGCATCGGTGGAACCACAAACTTTAATAGTAGCAAAATCTTCAATGATCATTTGATCCGTTTTTGATAAATGCTTTAAAAGGATCTCTTGCAAATCCTGCGGACTATACGGCTTCGTTAAATAATCATCTATACCAGCATCTTTAGCAAGCTCACGATCTCCATCAGAAGCATTAGCAGTTAAAGCAATAATGGTAATATGCTTTTCATCATTTTCGTAACTGCGAATTGCCTTGCTAAGTTCATAGCCATTCATGCCAGGCATCTCTACATCCGTGAGCAAAATATCATAAAAATTGTTCTTCACACATTCAAAAGCACTAATGCCATCACCGGCGATATCAACTGTTGTGATTCCTAGATTTTGCAGAATACGTTTACCAAGAAACTGATTGACACGATTATCATCAACCAAAAGTATACTAACATTTTTATTAGTAAGTTCTACATGAAATATGCCTCTTTGTTTTGGTCCCATTTATCGTTATGCATTTTGCTACTTTTATCGTAACAAAGTAATAGTTCCTAATTTTTTACCTTTTAATTTATCGCCTTCACCGTCTAAGCCTTCAAAGTTAATACGGTAAACATATACTCCATCTAAAGCTTCATTACCATTAAATTTTCCATCCCAACCAATACTTGGATTATCAGTGTAAAATACGGTTTGTCCCAATCTGTTTAATACTCTAAAACTATATTTATGAACGTTGTTAATTATAGGTTGAAAAACATCATTTAATCCATCGCCATCAGGAGTGAAAGCACTTGGGATAAATATTGTTGGCACACATACTTCTAAAACTTCTAATGAAGCTGTACGTGGACAACCATTATTATGAATTACAATTACAGTATAATTTGCTTCTGTAAGTACAGTAATTTGTTCTGTTGTTTCTCCTGTAGGAAACCATAAATAACTATGCCCAATTCCTGCATCTAAATGTAAGGTATCACCATTGAAAAAACAGTAAAGTGAATCTTCTCCTAAATTAATTGGCGGATTGGGAAGGTAATCTGTAAAAGAAATAGTATCAGTTCGCGCACAACCAATATTATTTACAATTACTGAATAAGTGCCAAGTGTTGTAATTTTTATAGCAGAGGTAGTATCACCTGTCGACCATTGATATTTAATTCCATCTGTAATTGTTGCATCGAGTAAAACAGTATCGCCTTCGCATAAAAGAGAATCAGGACCAAGATTTACTGCTGGAGGATTTACAATAGTGATCGTAACACTATCTTTCACAAATAAACCATTGAGATAATATTTAGTAGGAACTGTTGGTGAAACCGTAACATTGGCGGCCAGACTTAAAGTATCGGTTGGTGTACTAGCTTCACTCCAATAAAATGGAACATTAGAGGAGGCATTAAGTGTTACACTTTCATTAGGACAAATTACAGTATCTGCTTTAATTTTTACAGTTTCACTTACTGGTTTTACAACTACATCATCAACATAATAATAAGCAGAGTTATCAAAACTCGCACATCCTGTTGCATGAGGTCCGAAGTCGGTTTTAAGTAAAGCCGGATTTGCATCCGTATAAAACAAACCAATGGTAATATAATTTTCACCTCCAGAAGCTTTATAAATACCGGTAATAATAGTCCAGTTAATGGTATCTGTAATGATGGAACTGCTTTCAATTGTTGAAGGAAAAGCAATAGGACTAGTTCCAGTTTGGATAGGAAAATTATTGGTGAACAATGCACCTATTTTATTGCAAGCATATCGCGAACTATCAGCTCTTAAAACATAAAACCAAACACGATACAAGGTATCTTTAAGCAATGGAATAGCCAACGGAGCGGAGATATATTCTCTGTAATTGTTATTCAAATCAAATTGAAGTCCTGCATAACCTTTCAGTCCGGTTCGTTCTGGTGCATGCCCACCGGCATTGTTGGGTACATCCACTTGATCACAAGCAGTGATAGGCAAAGATGTTTGACCTGCGTAATATAAATCGGGTGTAGCATTTAGTTTCAGCCATGGCACAGCTAAACTTTGTAATTGATCCTGTGAAGTGGGATTACTGAGTACTGTTTCAAAACTGGAATTAGGAACTAAGTTTTGCGCAGAAAGTGAGAATGTAAAACAACAAGCCATCATAAGGAGCAGGGCGCGAAATGTGAAATACCTCATGGTTTTTGCAAGCTAATTTCTGTTACTTCAATTCTTCTTTCAAGTGCAGCGGAAACACTATACACCGAAGCGGCTTTGTTATCCAAACGATCACTCACTTTATTTGTTGCTAGTTGTTCACCTGCAGGATTATCATAGAACACAAACATTTCAGATTGGATATACTCTTTCAATTTCCCGGTGTTCCAATGCTGCCAATAATTCTTGAGGCTACTAATTCTCCTCTCCGACAAAGTTAGGTTATAAGCGTTATCAGCCAAAGGACTTGCGCAACCTTGAAGCTTAAGTTGTAAACGATGACCCGATTGCAATAATTCATAGATCACAGCAGTAAAATTTCCGAGTTTTAGGAAATTTACAGCAACAGAATCATTAAAAAATGTTTTTAAATTTTGTTGTTCTAATGTATCCTTTTTGTGTGCGTTTTGGTATTCCGGCAGCTTTTGAAGATAAGCACTTGTAAGTCCGTCAAAAATGCTTGAAGTGATTGATTTTCTGGTACGTGGGTCGGGGAAATCATTGTCGAAATAAAGTCGCAAAGGTAATAAGGTACTCAATTTATCCATGATTATGTCAACAGGTAAATGTGAAATCGAATCGAGTGGAATTTGATCTAATGGCAAAGAAATTATTGATATTGTTGAGATTTGAACAACACTGTCTTTTTTAACAATTGGAATGTCTTTGAGATTAAAAATATCATAACAGCAAGTTCCTTCATTTAATTGTTTCGCTGGTGGTCGATTAGAAACCAAATATCGCGATCGAGGAGCAGCATAATTGGCAGTATAGTACAAGTCATTATACCCAGAATTTATCGGTGGACCTGGATGAACCGTTTTTTGAGGTATTTTGTTTTTATAGGAAGTAGCGAGCAAATCAAATCCCCCTAATCCATCTTCACGATCAGAACTAAAATACAACGTATCCGTCATAGCATCATAAAAGGGTGTCACTTCTTCGTCGGTTGAATTAATAAGCGCACCCGCATTTAAAGGGGTAGAGTAGGCACCTTCTGGATTGCGCTTTACCAACCAAATATCATGCTTCCCATATCCATTCGGACAATCAGAAGAATAGAATAAAAGATAGCCCTCATTCCCATTGGTGGTGATGCATGGTTGTGTGGAAGTGTACTTAGGCAAATTAATATTGTCGGGCAAAATTACAGCACTTTGCCATTGTTTGTCTTTGTATTTAGATTCCCATAATGTGCAGATCAAATTATTTTCATCGTCTTCTAAACAACGATTAAAGATCATTAGTTTGTGATCTGGACTTATGGATGGATTTGCATTATTGAATTTTGGAGAATTAATCATGGAGGATACTATCTCAGGAGTTGCAAATGTATTGTTCTCTATTTTTGATACAAGAATTTTTGATGTTAACTTTTTGTTTTCCGTTTTACTTTTCGTAAAAAAGCGCATAGACGAAAAATAAATTACAGAATCACCCAGTGCTGTTGGTGCAACTTCCGAGTAGGGAGAATTGATGATTTCACCTGTGTGATTTACTTGTATTGAAATGCTATCACTATTTAATTGTTCTGCATATTTTATTCCATGAAGAATTTTATTTAATCGGATACTATCTGTTTTTGCAAACTCTTTTTGCATTAAAAGTAATTGTTCAGCTTCCTTAAATCGTCCTAAACATTTTAAAAGTTCTGCAGATTTTAAAATAGCGTTTATTAAAAGTGAGTGATCATTTCCAGCATTCGTTGTTGCCGAATTATACCAAAATAATGCGTTGGGATAATCGTGTAACATATTGTATGCTTCGGCTATTTTATAACTAAGTGATGCAGATGTATTAAACGTATTACTTTGCGTGTAAAAACTAATTGCAGCATAGGGGTCTTTTTGTTGCATGCTGTGGTCACCAGCATGTTCTAACGCTGCAGCAGATTGAGCATAGCTATGTGTATTGATGCACATGACTAGTGCGAATATACAAGCGATGTGTAGTTTTAAATTCATATTAATACAGCGGACAAATAATTCGTCGTTGAGAATTTGATTTAATTTTCTTTGCCATATAGATGAGTGTTATTTCTGGTCCTCCTTTGTAGTTGCTGGCTTTTTTCAAGGATGAAATATTGATATCATACGAGAAACCTAATCGAAATTTATTATAATATAAACTTATCATTGGAATTAATGCATCGGAAGTTCTGTAGAATAATCCTAAACCAACGGCGTATCTTTTTGCAGCTTCATTATGCATTGTCAATTTTGCTTCCATCCCTACATTTACTTCTCGAAAATTATCCTGCATCATAAAATTAACTGCTGGAAGAAAGGATATATTTTCACTAAAAGTAAAATTACTACCAATATGCATTTGAGTAAGAATAGGTAATCTCACTTTTCCGGAGTTGTAATAACTTAAATCGGCACGATTAAGATGTTGGAATTGAATTCCAGCGTTCCAAATCGTTTTCGTGAAATGTGCTGACCATCCTGCAGCAATTCCAATATCTGCATACGTATAATTCGTTCGATCGAAAGATTCACCAGTGGGCGATTGTGGAATAAAATTATCTCCATCAAATTGATTATCGAAATTAAGTTTATTAATATCAAGATTTTTCTGAACAAATCCTCCGTTCACACCAAGGTGTAAAAAATGAATGGAGTCTTTTGTTAATGCTAATGAATATGAAAGCGCCAATGTTAGTTGCAAAGTTTGTAATGCACCGTCTCCGGCTTTATCTTGGTTAATTAAAAGTCCAGCTCCTAAGCCTTTAAAATAATCCTTCCAGGCATTAAGTTTTCCATCTACGCTCAAGGAGAAAGTTTGATAAGGAACAGTTACAGATGCCCATTGTCGCCGATGTAAAGCCGTAATTCGTATATCTGCATCCATGTTGCCCACCTCGGAGGGTCCTAAATTTAATGGGCTATATTGAAATTGAGAAAAATGCAAATCCTGCGCACCTAATTTCGTTAAGAAACTAAATGCGAAAAACAGAATTAGAATTACATTTCCTTTTTTCAATTAATAAGTATTATCGTATAACAGTGATGTTTCCTTTTTTTATAAACTGCAATTTATTGTAACAACCAATTGTAAGATAATAGACAAATACGCCCGGGGGAACACTATTTCCTTTGTACGTTCCATCCCAACCATCTAATTTATTATTGCTTTCAAAAACTTTTTCACCCAATCGATCATAAATAGAAATATGCATTTTCTCAATCGTATTTCCTCTTACAAAAAGCACATCATTTTGTTGATCATTGTTTGGCGTAAATGCGTTTGGGATAAATAATTCTGGTTCAATACAAAGTACATCCTTCACTAAAATACGTACGGTATCTTTATTTACACATTGATTTTTATCAGTAATCGTTAAAGTGTAAGTAGTAGTTTGTGGTGGAGTTGCTATTGGATTTGGTATTAAATAATTGTCAAGTGTTTCAAGCGGACTCCAACTAAAAGTATTTCCTAAAATAGGAATTGCATGTAGCGTTGTTGATTGACCTTGGTAGATAATTGTTGTATCTGCAGAAGCATGAATTACAGGAAGTGAATCAGAATATAAAACAGAAATTGTATCCTTAACAATGCATCCTTTACTATCCGTAACTACCACTAAATAATTTCCCGGACATAATCCTGTTGCGCTGGACGATTGTTGTGCTTGAGGATCGTTCCATTGAAATTGATTACCTCCATTACCACCATCGGTTACAGCACTAGCAGAACCGATGCATGCACCTTTGCAATACGCTACATTGCTTACAAGATTTAATTTTAAAGTGTCAGGCTGAATGATGTTAATAGTATCTTTTAGAATGCATCCCTGATTATCAGTTATCGTAACAATAAATTCACTAGCACACAAATTTATGGCAGAAGCACTTACTTGATTATTGGGATCATTCCATAAATAGAAATACGGAAAATTTCCATCAGCAGCAATAATGGTGGCAGTGCCATTACATTCACTATTACAACGAACATTATTAATTTGTGTTGAGGAAATGCGAAGTAAAGGAGAAATAATTATTTGTGTAACAACAGTATCCATACAACCACGAGTAGAGGTAGCAATTAATGTTACGTCATAGATGCCAGCATATAAAAATTGATGTGTCGGATTATGTTGATTGGAGGAAGTTCCATCCTTAAACTCCCAATACCAAGAAGCCGTTGTTCCACTAATGCTATTACTAGTATCTGTAAAAGAATAGATGTTTGTGCAGATATCCTTCGTAAAATTAAATGATGCAGCATATTCGGGCAAGATAGTAACAGTTCCCACAGTAGTATCCGAACATGTAAGTGACATGTTAGAATAAGCGATGAGTGTAACATTATAAACTCCAGTATCGGGATAAATAAAAGTTGGAGAAAATGCATTGGAGGTATCGCCTAATGTTCCGCTAAGACCGAAATTCCATAAATAGGATCCTGCATTTATTGAAAAATTAGCAAACGTAACTTCGTTGGTTTTACAATTAATAATTGGATTTTGAATGGCAGCAACAACGTAAGACGGACAAGGCACCACATTCAACTGAAAATCTCTTCGGGTAGTGCTAATAAAAGTTCCATTTCTTTTGTATTCAGAAGCACAAATTCCAACAACAAATTGTCCGATTGTATTTGGAGTACATGTTAACTCACCAGTGAAACGATCAATCGTCAAAGGAACACCTCCAAGCATATCATTCAAAGTAAAAGGTGGAATAAATGTTACATTACTGTATGGAGGTGGATTAGGAGGCTGAGGCTTTGGGGATACGGTATCCGCACCACTAAAAGGTGTACATAATTCGTAGATAATCGAGTCACCATCTACATCGGTTGCAGAGTGATCAAATACAAAAGGAATTCCAGCACAGATAAATGGAGGTGGCCAGTTTTTAAAAACCGGATTACTGTTATTGGCTAAAAATGAGGATGGAATTGTTGCGTAATAAGTCGCACCTGTAAAGCTGGGATCAAAAATATTTTTTATGGTTTTATTTCTACAGCAACGTTGATAGGAGAGTTGGTATCCTTGTAACCGAGGTGGGAGCGTTACAATTCCTGAATAGGAGGTATGTTCATAGCAGATATTGGTGGGAGGGATGATGCAAGGAGAATTGATAGTAGATGGAATGGTATCTGAACCTGGAAATACGACTAATAACTCGGTAACAAAATTGTTAAATTGATCGAAGATGCCAATGGATGCTGGATTATCAAAAGGAGGAACGCCATTATAACAATCCCTATACATTGTTAGTCGTATTTCATATTGATCATTGCCCAGATAAGTATAATTTAATTCACCCCCAACAATATGCGTGGCATACACATTCGATGAAAAAAAGCATAAACAGAAGAGTGGAAAAACAAATAGTTTTATCATTTTTATAGTCGCAGAAATCATCAATCAATGATACGGAACATCAGGCTTATAATTGTTAAGCACTCCGTAAAATATTTCAACGTAGGAGTTTTAATTGAAAAGGCACTACAATTACTGTAGAAAACACTTTATTTAATCTTCAGCGACAATAGTTTTTGGTCACCTAGGTAAGCTTCTAAAAGGTCATTTTTTTTAATCGGACCAACACCTTCTGGAGTACCGGTGAAGAGGAGATCGCCTTTTTTAAGTGTGATGTAAGAAGATACAAACTCAATGATTTTATCGACAGTAAAAAGCATTAAAGCCGTATGACCTTTTTGGCGAATTTCTCCATTGATAAATAAAGAAAAATGCAAATCTTGGATGGGATTTAGCGATTCTTTGGAGATAAATGATCCAACAGGAGCCGATCCATCAAACGCCTTAGCAAGTTCCCAAGGGAGGCCTTTGGATTTTAATTTTGATTGAAGATCACGTGCTGTGAAATCGATTCCTAAGCTTACCTCATCATAATAACGATGAGCAAATTTCTTTGCAATATTCTTTCCTACTTTATTAATTTTTACTACTAATTCTGTTTCATAATGGATGTCATTTGAAAATGAAGGGTAAAAAAAAGGTAGCCTAGGTTGCATTAAAGCTGTATCCGGTTTCATAAAAATGACAGGGTTCGCTTCAACGGGATTGTTTAGTTCTGCGGCATGAGCTGCATAATTACGACCAACGCAAATGATTTTCATTTTATTTTAATTTCAAGTAAATGAGTCCGTATCCAATTGCGAAAAATATTTCTTTTTTAAGAGATAATAATCGGCAACAATACTTCTATTGTAAATTCCTTTTATGTAATTCGTTTTATTACGAGCTTGTTGTTCTTTTCGTATTTTTATTCTTTTAGGTAATGATTTATAGAATGACAAATGCGCAGAAAAAACAGCTTTCATATCATGGAAGTCACCATCGAATAAAAATTTAATTCCAGCAACACCATCTAAAAGTAATCTGACAAATATTACAATCACTAATTTTGATGCAGGCAAGTTTTTATGCATCATCATTAAATTATTTCTGAAATTATAATAGGTTTTGCGAGGATTACTTTTTGGTAATGTCCCACCGCCTACATGGTAAACGATGCTCTGAGGGATCACACAAATTCGTTGTTCATCTTGTTGCAATCGCCAACATAAATCTATTTCTTCCATGTGAGCAAAAAAAGATTCATCTAAGCCACCAATATTGTGAAAGGAAGATGATCGAATAAACATACAAGCTCCTGTTGCCCAAAAAACATCACGAACATCATTGTATTGATCATTATCTTTTTCGAGTGTATTATAGATTCTTCCTCTACAAAATGGGTATCCTAAGAAATCAATATATCCTCCAGCGCCACCAGCATGTTCGAGAAGGTGGCGGTCTTTGTAAGAACGAACACGAGGTTGGCAAGCAGCAACATTTGGATTTGATTCTAGGTACTGCAAGATAGGAGTGATCCATCCATCAGTAACTTCCACATCCGAATTTAGCAAAACATAATACTCGGAATCGATAAGTTTTAATGCACGGTTATAGCCTCCTGTAAAGCCATAATTTTGATCTAGTTTTATTACTTCAATATCATTCGACAATTGTTCAATCACTTTTAATGAGTCATCCGATGATGCATTATCAGCAATAATAATTCGAGCCTCCTCTTTACTGTGTTGTATTATTCCTGGCAAGAATTCTTTCAAAAAATGCTGACCGTTCCAATTGAGGATCACGATCGCTAATTTCTTTTTGTCGGGCATAAATGGGTAAAACTAAGGGCTGCCTAATGGCAGCCCTGCAAATCTAATTTCTTTTATTGAAAGGTCTATCGAGGAGAAGTAAAAAGCTCATCGGTATGGGTTCCATAATAATTGGTTTTCAATTTTTCATCATCCACATTACCTGGGCCCATGCTTCGGTTATTAAGCTTGAGTCGCCATTGACTGTCATTAACTTCACCTTTTGCATCGCTATGTAATAATTTAAAATCATTATCGACTAAAGCGGGGTTATAGAAAACAAATTTTCTATTGGTTTCTTTATTTGCTTTATAATATTGCCAAATTTCATAAGGATACGAAAATGGCTCATCGTAAGAGGCGGAGATGGAGTTAGGCGGGCCATATTGTAGATAGACTCTTCCACGATCCGTCATGTAACCTTTCTTGTTAATGGCATGATAAAACTGATCCGCTTTGTCAACTTGAATTTTATATTCTATCCATGCTTTGGAAGGATTTTGAGCATCCCTTTTTATCCAAAAATCATAGAAAAACTGTTGCATGATGGTAAGATCTGCTAGTTCTAATTGATTCATGGCAAAGGTATTTTCATTGGGAGATGATATCGGCCAAAGGCATCGAATATATTCTGCGAGTGAGTCTTTTTCTGTTAGGTGTGCAGCGAAAGTATTGGAGATATTTCTGCTTGTAAAGTCACCATTTGTCGAGGAAATTTCTTCAATAGGTGCACTGCGTTGGAAGAATGTTTGTTTAACGGCTAATAATTCATTGTTTCGATTACGCACTTCAACAACCACATTGTAGTTTCCTGATGGAAGCGTACTAATATCCAATTGTGTGAGTAGAACTGATACAGGTTCTGAATTTTTACGGGCTGAAATACTTTGGCTTTCAATAATTTTCTTAGTCTCGAAAGTTTCGATATGATAATTGAGCAAGTAAGGATCTTTGCCAAGAATTGAACTTGTATTATAAATTTCGGCGTACAGCTTTAGTTCATTATTATTTTTGTCAAAAAAGTTACCCACTAATGGATCGAGTTCATAGCCATTTTTTACGAGAGAGCCTTCTATCGTGCTTGGTTTGTAATCAATGAGTAGTTCAATATCAGAAATAGCAATTACATTGGGTTGGTACGCTAAAGTGATATCTTGTTTGAGTTCATACGGCTTAGCCTCTGGATTATTTTTATCCTTGATGGTAAGCACCATGGTATAAGCTCCATCGGGCAGACTAACTCGCTTTAAGTCGGTGAAATTAAATAGCGATTTAAGCGTATCAGGAATTTCTGGGCTCAGCAAATTATATTTATCAAAATACGTTACCGTTTCCCCTTTTTTATAAATAATTGACACTTCTATTGTTGCTTGATACTGACCGTTAATTGTCTTTGAATAGTTAGCAGATGCACCAGTAACATTAAGATAAGTTTCAACATAAGGACCATTTCCAGGAGCATAAAAAGTGGAAAACGCAAAATGAGCTTGCAAACTTTTTGCATGGATGAATAATGGAGACATTAAACAGCATGAGAGGCAGATCAATAAGTTCTTTTTCATGGTATTATATTTAGAGAGCTAAGTTACGGTTATTGTATTGATTGAGCAATTTAAGGGGGTAATTTCTAATCAAAAATTATCAACTATTTTGTTTTAAGGATGCCTAATTTTCAATAATTCTATAAGGCACTCCTCACGATTTAAGAGTAGAATGTAGTTAAGGTTCCACATGAATGTATTTTCATTATTTCCAACATAATTTTTAATATTCATTAGGAATTGAGAATCAGCAATTAGCGCAAGGATATCATTGATGATTTACAATTCTGTAAGGATTTTTGATTTATGTGTATCGTGGAATTGAAAAATGCTTTACTTTTGCGCCCGGAGAGTTGGCAGAGCGGTCGATTGCGGCAGTCTTGAAAACTGTTGAGGTGTTAAAGCCTCCTGGGGTTCGAATCCCTAACTCTCCGCCACTATTGGTTCACTGAACACCACAGAATACCATACGCACTTGATTACGTGCTATTTCAGGATCTTTTAAAAATCTGAATGGTTCACCGGGTTCATTAAATGCCATTAAGAAGGATACCTAAAAGGATACCTCGTAACTCAGGAGTTTTTGAGGTATCCTTTTTCATGGTTCATTCCTGGACTTGCTTAGCAATTGCTTTCAATTAGCTCCCGTCAAAGTTTCTTTTGCACTTACTATTTAAGTCAAAGAACATTGAAAACATCAAAAATTACTTTTCATCTCCGCCTCGACAAATTAAATAGGGATTCCGGTGAAGCACCAATATATGGTCAAATAACAGCTAATTGTAAGCGGGCAAACTTTTCCATTAATCGTTGGGTTAATCCTCAACGTTGGAAACAAACAAATAAACTTCAGAATGCAAGGAAACAGGAAGATCGCGAATTA
>JANXSD010000124.1 GCA_025352785.1 Bacteroidota bacterium | reverse complement strand
GCTGGTTTTAAAAATATCGCTATTCCCGCGTTGGGTGATAGTTTTGATTTGAAATAAACTGATAAACATCATAGAGATAGCTGACGTAAGTTATATGTGAAGATTTCATATCAAAGTAAATTTGAACCATCAAAATATACCTTTATGAAATCTAACGAAGGTCGCAATGACCGTGTAACCCGCTTAATTTTAGGAATATTAATTTCATCATTTTTTATCTATCATAAATCAGCTTGGGCTCTTCTTGGACTAATTCCATTTACAACTGCAATTATTGGAATATGCCCTTTGTATTCAATTCTTGGCATCAATACCTTAGAAAAAGAAAAGCATACTCTTTAAATTCATTAAAAATATCATTAACAAATTGCTGAATCAAATTAGCTATCTATCTTTAGCGGTAAAGTTAATACCATGAGTGAACTTGGAAAAAAGGAAATGATTGATGCGCTTTTTGATCACGCAACGGAGGGAATTTTAATTGCAGATGCTAACGGCAAAATTCTATTAATTAATCCATCAGCAGAGAAAATATTTGGTTTTTTATCAAACGAATTATATGGTGAATCAATAGAAATACTTCTTCCTGATCAACTAAAGCATCAACACAAAATTAACAGAGAAAGCTATTCTAATAAACCAAACGCTCGTCCTATGGGTTTAGGTTTGGATTTAAAAGCAAAGCGAAAAGATGGCAGTTTATTTCCAGTTGAGATAAGTTTAAGTCCATTAAAAAAAGATAATGAGCAATTATTTATTGCATTCATAATAGATATATCCATTCGAAAACAAATTGAAGAATCAGTAAGAGAAAAGCAAAAGGAACTAGAGAAAGTTGCTGCTGTACTTATTGCCACGAATGAAGAACTAGAGAAAAAAGTTTCAGATCGAACACAAGTATTGCAAGAAGCAATTCTTGAGTTGGAGAATTCGCGCAATGAGTTAACCTATGCTCTTGAAAAAGAAAAAGATTTGAATGATCTTAAATCTAGATTTATCTCTATGGCATCTCATGAATTCCGCACCCCGTTAACTACGATATTATCTTCTGCAAGCCTTATTAACGAGTATAATAAACCAGAGCAAGAGGAAAAAAAAATAAAGCATGTAAACAGAATTAAATCAGCAGTAAATAATTTAAATGATATTCTAAGTGATTTTCTTTCCATCAGTAAAATGGAAGAAGGCAAAATTCATCCTGAATATAAATTATTTGATCTATTTGAATTGGCAGATGAAGTAGCAAATGACATGCGTATTACTGCAAAACCGGGTCAAAAAATAATTTATTCTCATGAAGGAGTATCAAAAGTTTTTCTAGACAATAAATTACTTAGAAATATTCTAATTAATCTTATTAGCAATGCGATCAAATTTACAGATGAAAATAAATCAATCATTTTAAAAACAACCGTAACAAAAAGCAATGCGATAATTGAAATCGAAGATCAAGGCATTGGCATTAGTGAGGAAGATCAAAAGCATTTATTTGAACGATTTTTTAGAGGAAGTAATGCTTTAAACATTCAAGGGACAGGGCTAGGATTGCATATCGTGGGAAATTTCATTGATCTTTTAAAAGGGCATATAACATTAAGTAGTAAATTAAATATTGGAACAACAATTAAAATAAATTTTCCATTAAGCAACGATTCAAACAAATGAAAAAAATATTAATCATAGAAGATAATGAAGATGTTAGAGAAAACACCGCTGAGATTTTAGAATTAGCAAATTATCAAGTTTTAACTGCCCCTGATGGTAAAGAAGGTGTTGAGATTGCACGATCTGAAAAGCCGGATCTTATTATCTGCGATATTATGATGCCAGGTCTTGATGGTTATGGCGTTTTACATTTACTAAGTAAGGATGTTGATCTTTCATCTGTACCATTCATATTTCTAACTGCTAAGGCCGAGCGAAGTGATATGCGAAAAGGAATGGATTTAGGAGCTGACGATTACATTACAAAGCCATTTGATAAAAGTGAATTACTAAATGCAGTGGAAAGTAGAATCCGAAAAGCAGATGTATTAAAAAAGGAATATAACAAGGATTTTGATGGTTTGAGCACATTCATAAGTGATGTATCAGGAACAAATGCATTGAATAAATTTTTAGAAGGTAAAAAAATTAATCATTATAATAAAAAGGAAAGTGTTTATTCAGAAGGAAATTATCCTAATGGATTATATTATATCAACAAGGGGAAGATTAAAATCTTCAAAACGCATGAATATGGTAAGGAGTTAATTACTGATTTATTGAAGGAAGGTGATTTCTTTGGATATACTGCTATGTTGGAAGAAAGCAAATATGTAGAGTCGGCAGTTGCTTTAGAGGACTCAGAAGTATTGTTTTTGCCTAAGGATGAATTTTACGGATTGATGTTCAATAATTACTCCGTAACTAAAAACTTCATTGGTATACTTACAAAAGGTGTTATTGAAAAACAAGAGAAGCTTATTGACTTAGCATATAGCTCTGTTCGAAAACGTACATCTGAAGCTTTAGTATTACTTCATGACAAATATAAGTCGAAAGAAGTGGATCAATTTTCAATGGCAATTGCTCGTGAGGATTTAGCAAATATTGTTGGTACTGCCACTGAATCTCTTATTAGAACATTAAGCGACTTTAAAGAAGAAAAGCTTATTGAGATTAAAGATGGAAAAATTAAAATTTTAAATGAACCTAAATTGCGGAATTTAAAAGCGTGATATTATAATGATAATTCCTCACCTTCTTTATTTTGTGCTGTAAGTGACCAATTATCTGTTGCAGACGTTTCCAACCATACTTTTCCTACTTTTCGAAATACCTGCACCGATAAGCCATATTTTTCGAAAAACTCATTTTCAAAATTAGAAACCAATAATTCATCATGAATAAAAATGTCACCCTCGTTTTTTAATATCCTACAATCAGCAATTAATTTACCTTCATAAAAAACTGCTTTTTTAGGTGTCCCCTCACCTATTTTATGTGCGACTTTAAAGAATTCAATTTTCAAGTATGGAAAATGCGAATTAAATTCTTGTTGCAATTCATAAATTGTAGTTTTACTATTTATTCGTAAAACAAACTCATTTGAACCGATATCCCTCTTAACATTAAAATTAGTTTTCATTTTTTCATTATTTGAATTGATGAATTGCTTACAGAATATATCCTTGTTTATAGAAACTATTTTCATAACTTTTAGACACTTTTTAAATTGTATTGATGAGCATTTAGGATTACAAAGATTGTAGTTGCTAATTGAATTTGCAATGATAAATATCAAATCTTTGAAATAAAATTGAGAAAGTGAGTTCAGTCATTTTTACGCATGATACTTATCATTTCTGATTTATTTCATGATCAGTAATCTTGTAATTCTAATTCTCCAAATGTTAAAATCAACAACAACTACTAAGACGGTATGTTACCATTGTGGTGAGTTTTGCGAAGAAGAAACCATATTAGTAGACGATAAACAATTTTGTTGCACTGGTTGTAAGCTTGTTTATGAAATATTAAAGGAAAACAATCTATGCACTTACTATAGTTTTGAAGGCACACCAGGAAAAAGCAAAAAGAATGAAGCAATTGGTCATCGCTATGCATACCTTGATACCGAGTCAATTGCGGAAAAATTAATAATTTTTAAGAATAAAAATAGTACGCATGTTCGATTTCATATTCCTAAAATGCATTGTAGCAGTTGCATTTGGCTTTTAGAACACCTTTCACGATTAGATAAAGGAGTACTTCAGAATCAGGTTAATTTTATTCAAAAGGAACTTTTTATAGTTTTTGATCCTAAGATTACTTCCTTACGAAAATTAGTAGAATTGCTCGACAGAATTGGATATGAACCAGAATTAAATTTAGAGCAGATTCAACAAAAGATTAAAAAGAAAAAATCAAAAATTCGAATTTATAAAATTGGCCTAGCAGGATTTGCCTTTGGAAATATTATGTTATTAAGTTTCCCTGAATACTTTTCTGGAGGAGTCTATAATGGCGAAGATTTCAGAAAAATATTTGGATTTCTAAACCTGTTTTTAGCAATTCCAGTTTTCTTTTTTAGCGCAAATGAATTCATGATAAATGCATGGAAAGGAATTCAACAAAAGACTATCAATATTGATGTGCCAATTGCAATTGGAATTATTGCTATGTTTTTAAGAAGTTCGTTTGAAATTATTAGCGGGACTGGGGCTGGTTTTTTCGATAGCATGACGGGCTTAGTTTTCTTTATGCTCCTTGGAAGAAATTTTCAAGATAAAACATATGATTGGTTATCCTTTGACCGTGATTATAAATCTTATTTCCCAATATCTGTTACAAGAATTAAAAACAGTAAATCGGAAGAGCCAGTTACAGTCAGTGATCTAAAAATAAATGATCGTCTTCGCATTCATCATTTGGAAATTATTCCAGCGGATTCATTATTAGTAGAAGATTATGCATCTATTGACTATAGCTTCGTTACAGGAGAATCAAATCCGGTAAATTGTTTAAAAGGAGAACGCATTTATGCAGGCGGTAAATTAATTGGATCCACTGCAGAAGTAATTGTACAACGAGAAGTTTCTCAAAGTTATCTTACCCAATTGTGGAATAGAAGTAATGATAAAGGTATTTCAATTAGTTATTTCCAGAAGATATCAGCAGCGATAAGTAAATGGTTTGTTATAATTACTTTAACAATTGCCACAGCTTCCGCAATTTATTGGTATTCACTTGATATAAATAAATCCATAAATGCATTTACATCAGTATTGGTAATTGCCTGTGCATGTGCTTTAGCATTATCTGCTCCATTCACATTTGGAAACATGCTTCGAATTCTTGGAAAAAAAGGAATTTACTTAAAGAGTGCATTTGTTATAGAACGACTTGCTGATGTACATACAATAGTTTTTGATAAAACCGGAACGTTAACGGAATCAAATAATGTAGCAATTACCTATAAAGGTAACGAGATTCCTGATGAACATTTGGATGCAATCGAAAGTATAGCCGCGTGTTCAAGTCATCCTTTGAGTAAATTACTTGCAAAGCATCTTCATAGTAACAAAAAATGTTTAAAAGTTAATTATATACTAGAGCATCCTGGAAAAGGCATCGAAGGTGATATAAAGAATCATCATTATTCCTTAGGAAGTTATGATTTTATTGTTGGTATCAACCATGAAAAAAAAGATAAACAAAAACATACTTCTATTTTTATAAAAATCGATGAGTGTACTATTGGCTATTTTCAGTTTAATAATCAATATCGACACGGATTAAAATCAACCATTGAAAAATTACAAAAGGATAACTATAAAACAGCAATTATTACTGGTGATCATGAAGGTGAAAAGATGATCTTAGAAAATATTTTTTCATCTACTTCAGAAATTAAATTTAATCAGTCTCCCCAAAACAAATTGGATTATATAAAACATTTACAAAAACATGGCGATAAAATATTAATGGTTGGTGACGGATTAAATGATGCAGGAGCTTTAATGCAAAGCAATATTGGATTAACAATCTCACAAGATATAAATAATTTTAGTCCAGCGTGTGATGGAATAGTTCTTAATGATCAATTTAATAATTTACCTGCTCTTTTAAGTTTTGCGAAATCTGGAATACGAATTGTAATTATCAGTTTCATTATTTCTATTGCTTACAATGTTATTGGATTATATTTTGCTATACAAGGAACATTATCACCAGTAATAGCGGCGATATTAATGCCAATTAGTACATCAAGTCTTGTATTGTACACTGTTATTGCCAGTTCATTAAAAGCGAGAAAATTAGGTCTTAGTTAATTACATGATTTAAGTCAATTGCTATCCTAATACTGATCATAAAAATTAAACTATTAGGAGAGTAGATTTGCCATCAATATGAGCGTAATACTGATCCTTATCATTTGCAGTTTGTTAGTATCAACAGGATTTCTAATTGCATTCTTTTGGTCAGTAAATAATGGTCAATATGATGATGATATATCACCTGCTGTACGTATATTAATTGATGATGAAATTGAAGATATTGATTCGACTAATAAAAATAAATAACGAGGTTTTATGATTATTGAAAAATTTAGTTACGACAATCGGATAGTCCGTAATTTTGCAGTTGCTACGATTGTTTGGGGTATAATAGGCATGCTAGTTGGATTAATTGCTGCATTACAAATTCCATTTCCAAGTTTAAACGCAGGTCCATTATTTACCTTTGGAAGAGTTCGACCCGTTCACACTAATGCCATAATATTTGCTTTTGTTGGCAATGGTATTTTTATGGGACTTTACTATTCGTTGCAACGTTTATGCAAAGCAAGAATGTTCAGTGATAAACTAAGCAAAATTCATTTTTGGGGTTGGCAATCGATAATAGTATTAGCGGCTCTTACATTACTAACAGGTCATACCACTGGAAAAGAGTATGCCGAGTTAGAATGGCCAATAGATATTCTTATTACAGTAATTTGGGTGATTTTTGGGATTAATATGTTTGGAACTATTATCAAACGTCGTGAACGACATTTGTATGTTGCAATATGGTTTTATATTGCGACTGTTGTAACAGTTGCTATTTTGCATATTGTTAATTCGATTGAAATTCCAGTTAGTATTTTAAAATCATATCCTGTATATGCAGGGGTACAAGATGCATTGGTGCAATGGTGGTATGGACATAATGCAGTTGCATTTTTCTTAACAACACCGTATCTAGGTTTGATGTACTATTTTGTTCCCAAAGCTGCGAATCGTCCTGTTTATTCTTATCGTTTATCAATAATACATTTTTGGGCATTAATCTTTTTATATATCTGGGCTGGTCCTCATCACTTACTTTATACTTCATTACCCGAATGGGCGCAGTCATTAGGTATTGTATTTTCAATCATGTTAATTGCACCATCATGGGGTGGAATGATCAATGGACTTTTAACTTTAAGAGGTGCATGGGATAGAGTGCGAGAAGACGTTGTATTAAAGTTTATGGTTGTTGCAATAACCGCTTACGGTATGGCAACATTTGAAGGCCCAATGCTTTCGTTAAAAAGTGTAAATGCAATTAGTCACTTTACAGATTGGACAATTGCACACGTACATGTTGGAGGATTAGGATGGAATGGAATGTTAACTTTCGGGGTTCTTTATTGGTTGATACCAAGAATTTATAAAACGGAATTGTATTCTAAAAAGTTAGCGAGCTTCCATTTTTGGATTGCAACTTTAGGAATTTTATTTTATGCAATTCCAATGTATTGGGCAGGATTTACACAATCATTAATGTGGAAAGAATTTACCGCAGATGGTGTATTAAGATATCCGAATTTCCTTGAGACAGTAACACAAATTATCCCTATGTATAAGCTTCGTGCATTAGGTGGATTCCTTTATTTATCAGGAACTATTACGATGGCGTACAATCTTGTAAAAACTATGCGAGCTGGAACATTAGAAGCCAATGAACCTGCTGAAGCTGCCAAGTTAGAAGTATTAACTGTAGAACCAACTGGGCATTGGCACCGTTGGATTGAACGTCGCCCCATTCAAATGCTATTGTTAAGTTTAGCAGTGATTCTTATTGGTGGTATGGTAGAGATGATTCCAACATTTTTAATCAAATCAAACATTCCAACAATTGCAAGTGTTAAACCATATACTCCACTTGAATTACAAGGTCGAGATATTTATATACGTGAAGGATGTTATACTTGTCATTCACAAATGATTCGCCCTTTTCGATCTGAAACGGAGCGATACGGAGAGTATTCAAAAGCTGGTGAATTTATTTATGATCATCCATTTCAATGGGGTTCAAAACGTACTGGTCCTGATTTGCAAAGAGAAGGTGGTAAGTATCCAAACGTTTGGCATTACAATCATTTGATAGATCCTACAACTATGTCACCAGGCTCTATCATGCCATCCTATTCATTTATGGAAACGGATGATTTAGATACTACATCAACAGGGCCAAAAATTCGCGCAATGATTACACTCGGTGTTCCTTATCCAAAAGACTATGATAAAATTGCAAATCGTGATCTTCAAAAACAAGCAGACATCATCGCTTTAGATTTAAAAAAGAATGGTGTTGGGATTTCAAGTCGTAAAGAAATTATTGCAATCATTGCTTATCTCCAAAGATTAGGAATTGATATTAAAACTTCACCAATGTCTGATAACGCAGTTAAACCTTAAAAAACAAATCAAATGTTTAATAAATATCTAGAGTCAATTGCAGGAATTTCGGTGTATCCAATGTTCTCTTTGATGGTCTTCTTTACATTTTTTACTGTACTCATAATCTATTTATTGAAGGTAGACAAAAATCGTCTTGAAGAATTAAGTAATATTCCATTGAACAAATCAAACGATATAATTGATTAAGGTAAAATTATGAAATCGTATAAAACTTTAAGTTTTCTGTTAATAGTATTTAGTTTACCAGAAGAAATATTGGCACAAGATCCAACGACCATAACATCAACTCAGCCGTCATCTGTGCCTGAAATATTTTTTAATCCCAATTTATATATTCTATCGCTTCTATTTCTTGTGATGTTAATAACAATTATTGTTCTAAGCAGAGCAGTAAGGTTATTGTCCAAAAACATGCTTGGGGTACAACCTGAACACGAAGTAAAAAGCATCATTAAGGAAGAAGTGAAAAAAGTTTCCTTTTGGACAAGCTTTGATAGAACAGTTTTGACAAAAGCAGTTCCTATTGAAAAAGAAAAGGAAATTTTATTTGAGCATTCTTATGATGGAATTCACGAGTTAGATAATGATTTGCCTCCTTGGTGGAAGTATGGATTTTACTTGACGATCATTTGGGCATTTTTATATTTATTTAGTTACCATGTAATTCATACCGGTAAATTGCAATTAGCAGAATACAAAGAAGAATTAATAACTGCAGAACAAGACAAACAAATGCGATTGGCATTATCAAAAGATAATGTTACAGAAGAATCTGTTATTGCTTTATCAGATGCAGAAACCATTTTCAATGGTAAAGAAATTTTT